>WFQD01000221.1 GCA_015487265.1 Sulfurimonas sp.
CTCTTGATATAAATCTAATACTGCATTTTCTTTCTCTATGTCAATAGGTTTGTATGATGGAAATCTTTGTATAAGATAGGGTTCTGCTGTATTTGTTGTTAAATTGTCTGTGTTAATACCTTTTGTATGTAGTGCCTCTTTTATAATAAACTTTATTGGTAAAATATATACACTTTCATCTATTGTAAAATATCTATTCCGTGCATTATTAGTACTAAAATCTGAATTTTCATATTTTTTTATTACAGATAAAATATCTTCTCTCGTAATTGGCATATCTAATTTCCTTTAGTTAAATTGTCTTAAATAGGTTATATGATTTTCTCAATTATATCTAAACCTTTTCCTTTAATCCCAATATCTCCATCATTGTAAACTTCATTTTCAACAGGATTAATCCGTATAAGCCTAACATTCTCATGTCTTTTAGAATAGCTATCATTAAAATTACGGATAGTAGGCACAGTTGTACCTGCACCAATTTCGAGTATGACTATTTTTAACTCTTTCATACTATCTAACCAACTCAAAAATAGTTTATTCTGTTCTTGTACTTTTGACTCATTAAAATCAGTTCCACCAAAGAACAAGATATTTGGAACCATTACTTCCTCACAATCTTTACAATACGGCACATCTTTTGCCATCAATGTATCCATATCTACATCTAACTTCAAATTATTTTCAACAATTTTTGTATTGCAGTTATTGATACATTGAAGATATTCTATAGAACCATGTACCTCATATATCTTATCTCTATCAAATCCTGCTTTTTGAAAATGTCTATCGACATTAGATGTGAAGATAAAATAATTGTTTTGTTTAGCTTGAGCTAAATCAAGCAAAAATTTAAAACCTTGATGTGGAGCTGTATTTCTATATAAATCTATCCTGTGACCATAAAATCCCCATGCAAGATGTGGTTCTCTATTAAAGAGATATCCACTTTCGACTTGTGTAAATTCATACCCAGCTTTTTTAAGTGGAGGATATGCATTCCATAAACCTTCATTACCTCTAAAATCAGGCAACCCACTATCAACTCCCATACCTGCGCCAGCAGTAATAAGAATTGCATCAGCTTCTTGTATTAAACTTTTGGCTGTCTCTATTCTATGATATGGTGTGTCAATTTTACTAATTGTCTTCCATTGACAAGATACTTTAGATTGCATAGCAAAATACTTGTCTATTTCCTTGACAATACTATCTATCGCATTTGTAGCTTTGTCATAAAATACTTTTGTAAAGTTTTCATCATTTATCATAAAATTTTTTTCTAAGTTATTCAAAATAGATAATTGTGCCGATTGTGCCATTTCATTTACAGTGATAACATTACCACTTGTACCAATAACAACAAAAACTTCACAATCGTGAAGATGATAATTAAGCATTTCATACTTAGGAGCAACCTCTCCAAAGAAAACAATATTAGGTCTTAATTTGCCATTACATTCTTTACACATTCCATTATTAAAACTATTTATTTTTTTATAACCTATTTCATAAATAGTGCCACATTCTCTACACCTCACTTCAGTCAAAAAACCATGAAGATGAATAACATCTTTTGCAGTAAGCCCAGCTTTTTCAAAAAGATTATCAACATTTTGAGTGATGATTACAAGATCATCTTTATATTTCTCTTTGAGCTTGGTAATAACTTCATGGGCATGATTTGGTGTTTTGTCTTGTAGTTCGAAGCGTCTTTTATCATAAAAATCGAGTGTTAATTGTTCATTCTTTTCTAAACTGTCAAAATTGCATACTTCTTCTACATGATACTTTTCCCAAAGTCCATCACTATCTCGAAAAGTAGAAATACCAGATTCAGCACTAATCCCGGCACCACTTAATATTACAATTTTTGCCATCTTTATTCCGAAATTACAGATTCTCTTCTGTTTTTTTCTCTAATTGAGCTTGTGTCATTATAGCTTTTTTGCCATTTTTTCTATAATATGCGCCAGCAATAGCTTTTCCCATCTTGAAATCTACTTCTAAAGCTAGAGCTCCATGTAAATAATATCCTTGAGCAATACCATTGAGTTTATGGTCTTTATATTGCATTAGGCACTTTATATTTCCATTCTTGTAAAATACAATCCCTTTTCCATAGAGCTTGTTACCAATTGCTTCTCCTTGCAATAAAAGCTCTCCTGTATCATAGTATCGTTTAAATACTCTTACATCATTATGGTTAGGTATTTCTATATTTTTGCTTCTCTTGTCTTTATTGTCAACTCTTAATTCAATTTCAGATATATTTTTATAAGCACTCATAGCGATCCTCCTCATTTTTAGTATATAAAATGATACTTTATCTAATTAACCAAACTAAGTCATTCAATTTGAATGCATGAATTTATTTATATTCTCATAAATAATTTTCTCTAATTCTAATGGTTCTATAACTGTTACATGTGGAATAAATTTTTGAATAGTTGGAATGATTTCCATAAAGTCGCTGATGTATAGCTC
>WFQD01000222.1 GCA_015487265.1 Sulfurimonas sp.
ATTTCATTTTTAGGCGTCTTTTGATATTTAATTAATGTTAAACCGCCAGATTTCTTTTCATTGTTACTGAGTAACATTTCTAAATCTGCTATTTGTTCCTTATAATAGTTGATATTAAAATCTTTTACTTCTTTTAGTTTTTGTTCAATAGTCATCATCACAAGACCTCTACATCCAAAATAGAATCAATTTTTTTAAGACTCTCTGAACCACTTTTGTAATGATTAATAGACAAATACTTATTTACTGTATTTACATCCTTATGACCTAATACGCCACTTAAAACAATAGCTTCTGTTTGTTGTTCTGCTAGCATAGACACTAAAATATTTCGCATATAATGTGGGCTTAATTTATCATACTTCTCTTTCGTAAGGTTAGCGAATATCAAACCGTTTTTATTTCCCTGATATTTTCCTAACACGACTTTTATATCTTCACTGAGCTTATCATCCCATTTTAAAGTATTTATGTATTCCATTGTTTTTCCTCTGCTAATCAGTATTGTATATGCTTGATAGATTGGATTGTTATCGCAATGAGTAAGAGCAAGATATTTTTTTAATTGTCGCATCTGTCTATCATAATTTTTAATTTGTTTTCCTGTAACAGGACTTTTAAAAACAATACCTCTATGAGTATCTTGTATCTTTAATAGTTGAACTTTAATGTATGAATCAAGCGGATATTTTTGCTTGTCATTATTTTTGGTATCTTCAATCCAATAATAATCCTTTGTAAAGTCTATGTTCTCCCATTTCAAAGATAATACTTCTCCAATTCTACGACCCATTAAACTCAATAGAAACAAGGCTTGATAAAACGGTTCATCACTGTAATAAGTAATAATAGCTTGATACACTTGATTAAATAGCTCTGTTGCCTCAGTAACTATCTTTTTTTGATTGGGAATTTTGACAGTTATATTTAAAGCAGGATTTTCTTTTATCATCTTATTTTCAAGAGCAAATTTAAACATAGGCTTTAAAACTTCAAGAATTGCTTTTTGAGTTCGTGGCTTGAGTCCATTTTTATCTAATTCAGTAATAATTCTCTTTATTTGCATAGGCTTTATATTTTCTACAAGTTTATCGCCTAGTGAACTTTTAATGTATCTTGTGTAAATACCTTGTTTAATTTCATTCCATTTGCTGGTCTTAATATTTTCAAAGTATAGCTCATATAAATCATCAAGTTTTAGTTTAGTTGAAGAGGTATAGCCGTTCTCAATATCATTCTTAAGAGAGATAAGATAATTATTTGCTTCTTTGCTTGTGGAAAGTCTTTTAAAACTTTTATATGGTTGTTCACTGTAACCTAATATTTTTTTATATAATTTACCATTTATCTTAATCCACATAAGATATTTATAGCCATAATTAACATCTTTTTTTAAACTTTTATATAAGTTTGGATACTTTGTTTGTTTAAAGTCTTTTAAATCAATTGCCATTACTAAACCTTTATATACAGCTTTCTTCTGCATATCCTCTCTGCTTATATAAAATACAAGGGGATACCATAGGGGATACTTTCTAATGGTATTATTATACACTAAAAGGAATGGATAGAAAGAAAAAGTACTTATTATAGGGAGTATTAACACTATGAGAAATTATAAAATATTGTAGGAAGGTTGATTCAAGTCCTTTCATCCGCACCACTTATTCTTATAAATCCCCTATTTTACGACATTTTACACATATAAAGAACAACTATTTTTCATATAGTGATACTTTTTTGCACCACCAATGATACTTTAAGGTGCTATTATGCGATACATTATAAAGCAAAATGAGCGTTATTACTTCAGAAGAAAAATTCCAAGAACTACACATAACTATACTTTCAGTTTAAACACAAAAAATGTTAAAATAGCACTCAAAAAGGTTGCCTGTTTCTTAAGATACAGCGAACATGTTTTTATAGATTTAAAATATTTATCAAAAGAAGAGATTATGAGCAGTATTAATGAAATTCAAGAGATTTTGCGTGATTATAAACAAAAAGCACTTATAGAGTACAGTGAACTTGAAGAGGCAAGACACAATGACTTCTTATGTGAAAAAAAGAATGGAAGCATACAAGACGGGGGTCATCCAAAATGTATAAAAAAATGGCTCAAAACACTCAAAGAGGCAGTATTCTCCAAGCAAAATGACAAATATTTAGAACTTTTTGAAAGAATTTATCAAAGGGCGGGGATTGATAAAGGTTTTTTTGAAAGTCTATCCGAACAAGAGAAACGATTTTTTAGAATCGAGCTACTAAAAACAGAAGCAAAAATTTTAAAGACAGATTATGAAAGAACCAAACAGAGATTTGATACCGATTCGGGTCATCCAAGTTTCAATATGGAACAAAATCAACCGTCGTTAGCAAAAAATAAGTTTTACGAAAAAACAGCTATTGAAATCGCAAATGATTTTTATATAGCGAAGAAAAATGACACAAAAGAACTGCATAAGTACAAAGAACCGATAGAAATCTTTTTGCAGGTTACAGGTCGAAAGTATTTAGCAGATATTACAACCGAAGATATGCAGGATTTTATCTATACCATTAAGCATATGCCACCAAAAACAAACAAGCAAAATATTGAGCTTATAGAAAAATATAAAGACAACTATTTTGAGTTGGCAAAATTAATAGATAGCGAATCACTCGAAAAAGTATCTCTAAAAACAGCTTTAGAGAAAATCAGACGAGTTAATATGTACTTGGATTATGCAGTCATCGCAGAACGGTTAGATAAAAACAGGCTAAACAATAAATATACAATGCCTTCAAAAGCCGAAAGAGAAAGAATTGCAGATATAGAAACACAGCAGAGAGATTCATTTAAAAATGAGGAGCTTAATGCTCTCTTTTTAAGCTCTTGGTACACAACAAAACTTCAAGAGTATCTAAAACAAGAGCAAGACAGGATTTATATTCCTTTGATAGGCTTGTTTACTGGTATGAGGCTCAATGAGATAGCTCAACTCTATGTTAATGATATTCAAGAAGAGGAAGGAATCTACTTTTTTCGAGTAGATAAAGTCAATCCTAATCAAAAACTTAAAAATTTAAGGTCAAG
>WFQD01000223.1 GCA_015487265.1 Sulfurimonas sp.
AAACCCTTAAGCATTCTACTGTTTTTCCTTATGTTTTTACTGAACAGGGTGTATCAATGCTTAGTGCCGTGCTCAAGAGTGACCGAGCCATTGAAGTGAGTATCAAGATCATCGAAGCTTTTGTAACGATGAGAAGGATGATCGCATCAAACTTGCTAATGTTTGAACGATTTGAAAGGATTGAGCAAAGATTGTCTCTACATGATCAAAACTTTGAGAAAATTTTCAAAGCAATAGAGGACAAATAAATCAAGCCAACACAGGGCATCTTCTTCGATGGGCAGGTATTTGATGCGTATGTGTTTGTCAACGATCTGATCAAAAGTGCCAAGAAATCGATAGTCCTGATCGACAACTATATCGACGAGACGATTTTGACACTCTTTGTCAAAGTCCCTGAGATAGAAGTGACCATCTATACCCACACCATCACCAAACAGCTCAAACTCGACTACCAAAAATACAAAACACAATACACCAACATCACGCTACAGACATTCCAAAAATCCCATGATAGGTTTCTCATCATTGACGGTACGGAGGTGTATCACATCGGTGCGAGTCTGAAGGACTTGGGTAAAAAGTGGTTTGCGTTTTCGAAGATGGAGAGGGAGAGTGTGCGGGTTTTGGAAAGTGCTATAACGTAGAATACACTAATGTGAACTTTAAAGAGGATATAATACTGTAGTCTCAAAATAAAACTATAGAAGCTTAAGAAGTAAAAATGGCACAAAAAGATTGGCAGGAAGTTCTGAATATTCTTGAAAATAAAAAATCTGAATTATTTGAAACATTTTTATTATCCGACGAGAATTTCTTGCCAAACGAAACTCTATTTAACCCTTTTAATGAAAAACATTCAAACTTTAGTGCTTCTGAGCTTGGCAAGGGTAAGCCGGGACAATGGATTCCCGTTTACTACTTAAAAGATATTCCAGAGTTTTTTCGGCAAAACAGTATTGTGCCTGTAAGGGCGGGAGCAGCAGAATTCTTTTTTTATAAAGGTGAAGTTTTTTTTGACTTAACGAAAATTGTTTTTGAAAAGGTAAATATTTCCAAGATTCCTACCATAGAAAACTATATTCCTGCCACCCTTAAAGCAAATTTTCAAAGAAATGAAAATGCTTACCTGAATAAAGCAGTGGCTTTAGGTTATATCAATCATTTTGTTGATGATATAGGGTTAGTAGTTTTTAAACGTGAAATACAAACCAAAAAATATAGACGATTGCTCTATGGGCAATTTGGAAAGATAAAAATAACCAAACCTTTGCACTTTCAAACAACCAAAGGCAATAAAATTATTCACCCAGGTTTTCAGTTTGAAATAGATCTCGTTCTCGAAAATGAGAACGAAATTATCATATTTGAAGCCAAGACAGGAAGTAAGTCTTTTGACAACTTTTCTCTCTTGCAACTTTACTATCCCTTGATTTACCTGAAGTCAATTATCGATGAACCCAAATCAATTCGAACCATTTTTATAGATATTACTACATCTGATACTAAAGAAGTATATCGTCTACTGGAACTATGTTTTGAAAATGACTTTTTTGATTCAGTTAAAATATTGTCAGCTTGCGAATACATAAATGATTAAAAATTTGTTCTTCAAAGTTTATTTAGTGATAAAATATTTCAATCCATTTTCACCAAACCTCTGCTATATTTGAGTAAAATTAGAAATTAGAAATTAGAAATTGCGGTATGCTTTTCCTGCGAAAAAGCTTTTATATGAAGAATTCACCATCGAATTGATGCCATAGGATGTGTGTAGCGTAAGTACATATCATAACATCTTATTAAACCTTAACCCATTATCCTTTAATAAGCAATTTTCTTATTTAAGGTTCGCGCTTCAACCTCTTTTCATCTTTGCTTTGCTATATTCAAGTAAAATTAGAAACATAGTGGCTTTGCCACAGTGAATAGTGAAGAACGAAGAGTGAAGGGTTAGTGTATACGTTGCAGGCAGCGCATCAATAGAAGGAAAAAAGTGACAGATACAAAAATATCCCAACCATTGACTTTACCGGTGCACTACGCTATAATACATGCAACATACTCCTTCCACCTCTTAACAATGTGCCAACGAAGGAGTGCTTCTACATGATTTCT
>WFQD01000224.1 GCA_015487265.1 Sulfurimonas sp.
CATCAAGGTAAAATGTGTTGTGGTCGAACACCAATGGAAACATTGGAAGATGGCAAAAAAGTATGGGCTGAAAAGTTCGTAGCTTAAACTTAACCTGACAGGACACCAAATCAAAATGAGGAACTGTCAGATTAAGTCTGAACTTCTACAAATTAGCGATTATACAGCTTGATTTATAAACTCTCTATATTTGGTAATTCAAGACTAGAAGCTATATCAACTAGAACATCTTTTGTAGATTCTTTATCCCCAGCAACAGTAATCTCATATAATTTTCCTTTCGCTATTAACTTAAGCTGTGAAAAACATCGTTTACTTGGAGAACAAAAAGTCATTCTTGTCGCAGGATAGCCATTGATGGTATCTGAAACAAATTCATCTATTATCACTACTTTTGATGCAACCATACTACTTTCATAAAGAGAGATTTCTCTACCCATCTCATCTGAATATACTCTTTTTATACTTGATATTGAGTCGCTAAGAACACCATTCATTTCATTTGAAACAACTCCTAAATATTTATATTCTGACAATTTAGTTTGTTCAATTTTTTGTAAAGGAACAATGATTGAAGGATTAGTTAAATCAATAAATGATACTTGGCTATTCTGTAATTCAATTGCATCAAAGGCAACTTCTGAGGATTCTATATATCCTTTCTCTTGATATGATAAAAGCCATTCTTTTAATTGAATTTGATTTTCCTCGGGAAGTTCTTCAATTTTTAATAATGCATAAGGGTCATGTAATTGCTGTTTTTGCAGTTGGATTAAACGAACCAGATACTCAGGAGGAGAACTCTCTTCTTTTAAATTACTTGATGAAACGGTCAAGTCAATATCTGTTTTTTGTTTTAAAATATCAACATCTTGTTTAGTTGCATTTGTTTTGCCAGAAGTATCTGGGGTTAATAAATTCGAGTTATCTACTTGAACAATATCTTCTGAACTGTAAGTTAATGTATTTTTTTTATAAAAAATAACTACACTTATAACGATTAAGAACAATATAAGCGAGTACTTCAAAAAAACTTTCTTTCTTGGCATAATTTTTAATCTTTAAATCCAAATTTAGGGTTATTTTAAACTAGATGAACCCGTTGATAAAAAATAAGGGGTAAACACAACATAAATATAACAGTACAGCAACAAAAAATTACTCTTTTTTCATTACCGTACTGTTATATTAAAACTTCAAAAAATACGATTTATTGTCCACCAAAATACGTAACTTGAATTTCACACTCTGGCATATCTAGATACAATGGCCAAGACGCTTCTTCGTTAGAAGGAACAATGTCACTTACAAACTTTTGAACCTGGCTTGAAGCCACCGACCCAGGATAAAATACCACTGACATAGTACTCAATATAGTAGGATCTCTTCTAGGATAAAGAGGAGTCGGGCTAGATACAGAGTTGATGCTATACCATGAACCTGCAGGTAATGTGTTATTCAAAGAGTCACTTGCCCCCGGTGCATTTCCCCCTACAAAAAGAAAAACCCCCAAATCAGAAGGAAGATATTCATATTGAGTTAAGAACAAATGCGCCTTAGCATGAGTCCCATCATTTGCAGGACAAAATACAGCAGTCTCAATAAAAACGGCTTGAGCTGCTGATGCTGCGAAAGCAAAAGTGATCCCTGCCACTATTTTTGTAAACTGCTTACTTAGTTTTTTATTAAATGCGATGTTATTTTTATTCATAACTAACTCCAAAGCTTAAATTTATGTTATTTTTATTTATGATTTTAAAAAATCTCTATATTGCTTTTTCTTTTTTTTAAAATTCACAAAAACGACTATACCACATTTCCGTATGGCGCACTAAGTTATACTTAATCACAAGCGACCTTTAGCTAGAACCCTATCCATAAGGTAAATAGAAATTTAGATTTAACACTACACATTAAGTGCGTTAAACTACATTTCTTAGTATAGAGAGAACTGCATGACATGAATACTTCTGGGCAAATTAGACACGACTGGACACTGAAAGAGATTCAAGCCATTATGAATCAACCCTTCAACGACCTCATGTTTCAAGCCCAAAGCGTTCACCGTCAACACTTTAATCCCAACGAAGTGCAAACC
>WFQD01000225.1 GCA_015487265.1 Sulfurimonas sp.
ACCTATGATGTGTATGAGAAACGTGTTGATATTATTAAACTCAATATCAATAAAGATATATCAAAAAGAATAGTAAGATTGACAAAAATAGGTTTAATCATCCTTTTTGTTTTCATTTTTTTCTTTCTCATTCGTTTGGCAGTGAAAAAATATATAGAAGATAATGAGCGACTCTATATGGCAAACAAGTTCATTACCGTTGCAAACTTTATCGTCATTATTTTGATTTTGTTTTTTAATTATATTGAAAATGCCTCTTATCTTGTTACCATTTTAGGGTTTGCCTCTGCGGGTATCGCGATTGCCATGAAAGATTGGTTTATGAGTATTTTAGGGTGGCTTGTGATTGTTTTTGGTGGCAGTATTCATGTGGGTGATAGAATTCGTGTTGATATGGATGGCATGAAATATGTTGGGGATGTTATGGACATTTCACTCCTTCGCATGACAATTCTTGAAGATATTACGCTTACTTCTATTTATCAAAACCGTCGGGCAGGGCGTATTATTTTTGTGCCAAACAATTATGTTTTTACTCGAATGATAGCAAACTACACCCATAGTTCACTCAAAACAGTTTGGGATGGTATCAAAATAACGATTACCTATGATTCTAACCATAAAAAAGCGATGCACCTTGTCAAAGGTATCGCAAGAAAATACTCTAAAGGGTATACCGATATTACAAGAAAACAGTTAAATAAACTCCGTAACAATTATAGCTTGAAAAACACAAATGTAGATCCACGAATTTACTCTTTTATCGTGCCTAATGGTATTGATATAGAAGCTTGGTATTTGACAAATGCTTATGGAACTTTAACGCTGAGAAGTACAATTTCTACAGAAATTATCGATGCGTTTAAAGCTGAAGATGACATTACAATCGCTTACCCTACACAAAAACTCAATATCTCTATGCAGAGTGAGAGTCCGATTGAACATAATAATGAGTTGGTATAGATGAAAAAGAAAGTTTACTTTAAAACCTTTGGTTGCAGAACAAATCTCTATGATTCACAAGTGATGATGAGTGCTATGCAAGAGTATGAAATAACGCAGGATGAAAATGAGGCAGATGCCATTGTTATTAACTCCTGCACAGTTACAAATGGTGCCGATACCCATGTGCGTTCATATATTTCACAACTTGAAAAAAATAATGCGAATGCAAAACTTTTTTTAACAGGCTGTGGGGCACATACAAAGGGTGAGTCCTTACTGAAAGAACAGCGTGTGCATGGTGTTTTTGGACAGAGTGAAAAACAGAAAATAGACAGCCTTTTAGCCCAAGAACAACCTTTTTATGAGAAGGGTGATTTAAATCATATTGACGATATGATAGTCGATGACTTTGTAGGGAAGAGTCGTGCTTTTATTAAGATTCAAGAAGGATGTAATTTTCGATGCTCTTATTGTATTATCCCCTTTGTTCGTGGGGATGCACGGAGTATGGACGAAGCGAAGATTTTAGAACAGGTGAGCCGTTTAGCCCTCAATGGTTTTGGAGAGTTTATTTTAACAGGGACAAATGTAGGCTCGTATGGACAAGATAAACAGACCTCTTTAGTAAAATTGATGAAAAAAATGAGCCAAATTCG
This sequence comes from Sulfurimonas sp., assembly GCA_015487265.1. Classification (GTDB taxonomy): domain Bacteria; phylum Campylobacterota; class Campylobacteria; order Campylobacterales; family Sulfurimonadaceae; genus Sulfurimonas. Next base: position 1,602 of record WFQD01000225.1, read on the forward strand.
AGGGGTACGTCGCATACGGCTTGGAAGTGTTGAACCGATTCAAATTACAGATGAATTTTTAGAAATTCTTGATGAGCCTTGGCTTGAGAAACATATGCACATAGCTTTGCAACATACCGCACCTGAAATGCTTAAAATTATGAATAGGCGTAATGTCTATAAGCAAGATAAAGCACTTTTTGAACTTCTTGCTTCTAAAGGGTTTGCTATAGGAACAGATTTTATTACAGGTCACCCTGGTGAGAGTGAAGCACTCTGGCAAGAAGCGATGCAAAACGCAAGAGAATTGCCCCTTACTCACATCCATGCTTTTACTTACTCTAAACGCGATGGAACAAAATCGGCAACACTTAAGCCTGAGATTAACGGCAAAATAGCCAAACAAAGACTACATGAAATAGAAGCACTTATAAAAGAGAAAAATCTGCAATTTCGAGAAGCTTTTCAAGGCGAACTTGATGTTTTAGTAGAGTCTTACAAAGAGGGATTCTATCATGGTTTTGACCAACATTTTAATAAGATTTTGATAAAATCTGATGAAGATTTACTTGGAAATTGGATACGTATTGCAAAGTATACGATACAGAAGGAACATAATTATGCCGAGCTCTAAACTCAATAGAATTCTCATTTATGCTTCAGCAAGTTTAATCATTTTACTTGTGATTTTTGCACTTGTGCGCAACCGTGCCGATGATGTGACACTCAATCAAGCAAATGCCATGCTTGAAAATCATACAGTCAAAAAGGTTGTTGTTTCTAAAGAGTATGTTTACCTTAAAACAAATGATAATCTGTATAGAATAGCATCTTCGCAGGTTTCCCCAAAAATGTTTATTGATTATAAAGTGCAGGTGGGTGATAATACAAACATAGTTGTGTATATTCTTTTTGGTGTCCTTTTCTTTGGTTTGGGGTCTCTTGTGCTGCGTTATGTGCAAAAACGAGGAGATTTTTCTATAAATGCTGGAGGTATTGCAAAAAATCTTGATACAAACAGTGCTTCAGAAACAACCGATGCACCAATACAAGCGATTAAAAGTGATGTGAGTTTTGATGATATTGGCGGCATTAGTGATGTTAAGATAGAACTTGAAGAGATTATCGACTTTATGAGAAATGCAAAACGCTATAAAAGTTTTGGTGCACGTATGCCTCGAGGTGTTTTACTTGTAGGACCTCCAGGAGTGGGAAAAACAATGATAGCCAAAGCGGTTGCAAACGCAGCAGGAGTACCATTTTTTTACCAAAGTGGTGCATCCTTTGTGCAGATTTATGTAGGGATGGGTGCCAAACGTGTGCATGAACTCTTTAGTGCAGCGAAGAAAAATGCTCCAAGTATTATATTTATTGATGAAATTGATGCTGTTGGTAAAAAACGCGGGAGTGAACGCAATGATGAGCGAGAAGCAACACTCAATCAACTCCTCACTGAGATGGATGGCTTTGAGGGTTCAAGCAATGTGATTGTAGTCGCCGCAACAAATAAAATAGATGTTTTAGATAGTGCACTGCTTCGAGCAGGGCGATTTGATAGACGCATTTTTGTTGAGTTACCTACAAAGAGTGAACGCGAGTCTATTTTGAAAAAATATTTAGAAAAAGTACCCCATGAAGTGGATGTAAAAGTCGTCGCAAATATGACAGTAGGGTTTAATGGAGCAGCACTTGCTGCTCTTGTGAATGAAGCGGCACTTTTAGCACTTCGACAAAACAGTTTTCATGTAGAACTTGAACATTTTTATCAAGTGAAAGATAAAGTGATGTTTGGGAAGAAAAAATTGCAGATTTTAAATGAGAGACAAAAAGCGTATCATATAGCCTACCAAGCAGGAAAAGTTGTTGTTGCAACATATTATGATTTGTCTTTTGAAAAGTTGATGCTTTCAAGTGAAAAACTTACCCCTGCAACGGGGGATGCTCTTTTACAACAGGAGTTAGAAGCAAGAGTGAAAATGCTTCTTGGGGGAATTGTTGCTTGTGATATTGCCTATGGTGAACATACAAGTAATGCAAAAAAAGATTTAGATGAAGCTAAAGAGCTTGTCAAAAGTATGTGTCAAGATTATGGAATGGGAACAACACTACTTGTTAAGGCATCACAAGAAGAGCAGACTATGTCGAAATTGTTGCAGGAGTGTAAAGAGTTGTTGATGCAACTGCAAGATGTTACGCAAAAGGTGCAAAAAGTTTTATATGAGCGAGAGAGTATAACAAAGGCAGAGGTTAAGGAGTACATAGATGCTGTTCTTTAGCGGATTTTCTTTAAAAAATGAGCAGCATTTTTTTGAGTCATATTTAAAAAAGAGTGAGTATACAATAGCGGGATTTAGTTATGGTGCCATTGATGCCCTTCAAGCGAGTTTATATGAGCTTGCTAGAGGCAAACGAGTAGATACTTTACAACTTTTTTCCCCTGCATTTTTTCAAACAAAAGAGCAACAGTTTAAACGATTGCAAATGATGGGGTATAAAAAAGATAAAGAGGCTTACATAGAAACATTTATAAAGGCATGTTTTGCTCCTTATAGTGTGCAAAAAGTACAACATAGAACAACATGTATAGAAGAATTAGAAGAGCTTTTGTATTATGAGTGGTCTTTAGACTCTTTTAAAAAACTGAAAGAGCAGGGAGTAAATATAGAGGTTTATCTGGGATTTGAAGATAAAATAATTGATGTTAATGGTGCAAAAGCATTCTTTCTTGAATGTGCGACAGTGACAAGCATTAAAAAAGCAAATCATTTTTTACAAGAAAATTAACAGAAGGAAAAAATATGAGTGAAATTAAAATAGGTGTTATAACAGCAAGTGACAGAGCAAGTAAGGGAATTTATGAAGATATTTCGGGAGTAGCTATTCAAGATACTATGAAAGAGTATCTCAAAAGTGAATTTGAAATTGTTTATAGATGTATTCCTGATGAACAAGATGTTTTAGAAGCAACGATGAAAGAGTTGTGTGATGAAGCTGGATGTGCGTTAGTTGTTACAACAGGGGGAACAGGTCCAGCACTGCGTGATGTTACTCCTGAAGCAACTGAGAATGTATGTGAAAAAATGATGCCAGGATTTGGTGAGTTGATGCGTCAGGTGAGTTTACAGTATGTCCCAACAGCCATTCTCTCACGACAAACAGCGGGAATACGAGGAAAAAGTTTGATTATTAATCTCCCCGGAAAACCAAAATCAATTCGTGAGTGTTTAGATGCTGTTTTCCCAGCAGTACCTTACTGCATAGACCTTATTGAAGGTCCATACATAGAAACAAATGAGGAAGTGATAAAAGCTTTTCGTCCTAAATCAAAATAAAACACAATGCTAATAGTATTGAATAGATGAAAATTTGTAAGGAATGGAACATGATAATAGAAAAATCACTACTACCTAATACTAAGAAAGAACAGATACTCTCTTATCACAGTATTTTTACTAAACTAAAAAATAGTATTTCTAAAGAATCGAATCATATAGTTGTGATTGAATTTGGTGATGATGAAAAGATTAAATTTGTTCACCCTCTATTTCTGATTTAGTTACTCAATTTTTATGAATCACTTTTAACTGAAGAACAATATAAAGATAGAGATATTAGAATTATTATAAATATTGAAAAACTAATTCCTGATGTACAAAAATATATACATACATACTTAACAC
>WFQD01000226.1 GCA_015487265.1 Sulfurimonas sp.
ATATAATCCTTTTTTATAACTTAATTGAAAAAATAGTAACTCAAAAATTCACAAAAATTCAAAAATATGTCATTTTGTCATATTTATTTTGACTTTCTTATAAAATTTCATTATAATATGGCAAAAAGGAGCACTTATGAATAGTTTTGTAGAAATTGTAGAAGAGATTAAAAGTATCATCTCTGCTGAATTTGATTCTAAAAAAATCTTTGACAAAGATGTGGCAAATGTTTTAAATATTTCACAAATGAATTTTGCTACTATGAAAAAACGCAACAAAATTCCCTATGAAGAGTTACTTGACTTTTGTGCAAGAAAAACAATCTCTATTAACTGGTTACTCTATGGTCAATCTCCTGAGAGTCTGCTTGAAGCAACCAATAAATTTTATATGGTGAAGTACTTTAGCGATGTGAATGCAAGTGCAGGAGGTGGTGCTGATGAACAGTACGAAGAGATGCAAGAGTTAGAGATTCCCGAACAGTTTGTTTTTATGCTTGGTGGTGAAAAGGAGTTGAAAAACATTGAAGCCATTAATGTCTCGGGTGATTCCATGGAGCCGACATTTAGCTATAATGATATTGTTTTTATAAATAGAGAAAAAAGAGATTTGGCACGTGGTGGTATTTTTACAATCCGCACAGAAGCAGGGCTTTTTATAAAACGGGTACAGCAAAGACTTGATGGTAAATTGGATATTATTTCCGATAATAAAGTCTATAGTACACAAACTTTGCACCCCTCAGAAGTAGATGTCATTGGAAGAGTCGTGAGTCGTTTTGGGGATGTTGATTAAAAAGGATAACTCTTTGAAAATAGTTTTTTTTATAGGCATAGTTTTATTTTTGAGTGCATGTAGTATGCAACCTCAAAAGCCTTTATGGATTACACAAAATCCGCAATTTTATAGTAATGATGTAGATGTCTCTTCTGTAAGTATTTCTCAAGAGAAGTATGAACAGCAGTACTTTTTTGCTTGGCACATACAAACACAAGCAGAAGAAAAAAGAGATATACTCTGGCCACTACGTAGCTATAATGCAAACAATAGTTATGGTGAAAATCTTCAAAAAAGAGACAACTCTTTTTTTGAGAGAATGAAAGAAAATCTCAATCTCCAAGCATATGCTAGAGTCAATAAAAAAGCATTGACTCTTAAATCATTAAATATGCGAGCACTTCCAAGTGATAAACCCATTTTTTTAGATCCGACAAAAGCAGGAGAGGGATTTCCATTTGACTATTTACAAAATAGTTCTATCGGTGCTAATAAACCTGTTTTGATTACACACTATTCAAAAGATAGAGAGTGGGTGCATATTATCAGTAGTTTTACTTATGGTTGGGTGAAAGCGAGTGAGGTTGCCATTTTAAGTGATGCTCAGGTACAAGAGTGGCAGGAGCGAGAACATCTGTTTGTGATGAAAGATAAGACAGCTCTCTATGGTGATAGAGGGGAATTTCTTTATAAAGCTCAGTTTGGAGTCTTGTTGCCTTATGTAGGAGAAAATAATCGCTCCTATATTGTTCTTGTTGCAAAAAGAGGCAAAGATAATCAAGCAGTTTTTGTGAATGTTCAAGTAGCAAAAGAGCATTTTCATAAAGGAGCATTAGAATTTAATGAGAAAAATATAAATAGGGTACTAGCAGCATTAGAACAATCAAAATATGGTTGGGGTGGAATGTACCAACAAAGAGATTGTTCCTCAACGCTACGCGATTTTTTTGCACCTTTTGGAGTATGGCTTCCTCGTAACTCTTCTAAACAGAGTAAAATTGGAAAAGTCATCTCTTTAAAAGGGCTTTCAGAGAAAGAAAAAGTAAAAATAATTCAAGAAAATGGAGTGCCTTATAGAACACTTTTATATAAAAAGGGGCATATTGTTTTGTATGTTGGTTTTAAAAATGACTCGATAATTGTTTTTCAAAATATGTGGGGAATTAAAACAAAAGAAAATGGAAAAGAGGGGAGACATATTGTTGGAAAAGCACTTTTTAGTACACTTAATTTTGGTGAAAACTTAGAACATTATGATGCACAATCATCACTTTTGCATAAAATAGAGAGCATGAATATACTCTTCTAATATTGCGATTTACACCTTAGTGTAAATCTGCATTGAGTTTAATTTCTCTTGTTGAGCGAGAAGCTGTGATTTCTCCTGTCATAGAGTTTTGTCTATAATGAATTCCATAAAGACCTGCAAGTTGTTTCCCTTTAAAAATTTCGCCTTCCATTTTCATATTTGTATTGACATCCATGATTTTTTGTAATTCTGTTGGCTGAATACCTATTTTTGTTCCTTCAAGTATAGCAACACCTGCATCAATGATACAGCCATCTCCTAAAGGAATACCACAAACAGAATTTGCTCCTAAAAGACAGTTTTTCCCAATAGAGATTGGATTACCATCTGTTCCGCTGAGTACTCCTAAAATAGAAGCCCCACCACCAACATCACTGCCATCACCAACAATAGCAGAAGAACTAATACGCCCTTCAACCATAGAAACACCTGTTGTTCCTGCATTAAAGTTGATGTATGAAGCACCTGGCATCACTGTTGTTCCCGCCGCGAGTTGTGCACCAAAACGCACTTTAGAAGTTTCTAAAATACGTGTGTTGTCTGCAGGGATGATATGCTGCAAGAAACGTGGAAATTTATCTACAAAGTCAATGTGCGGGTACTCATTTGCAAGTTTTAATTCTATTTCAAACTCTCTTAAATAATCAAGCTCAATCGGTTGTCCATTTGACCATGCCACATTTGGTAAAGCACCAAAAGCACCATTAAGGTTCAACTCACGGAGTCCAACTTTTGCTTGGCTGAGTGCATAAAGTTTTAAGTAGGTTGCTTCAACACTTTCACATGCTCCATCTTCAAAAAGAAAAACAACTTTAAATTCACCCTCTAAAGAACCACTATTGACAATTTGAGAATAGAGTGCAGAAACAACTTGAATATTTTTATGTGCATCCCCATGTGCCTCATCAGAATAAGGAGTAAAAGCATTTAAACAGCTTTTCAAGAAAGCTAAGTTAATAGTATAAACCGCTTCGTTTTGCGTAAAATCTACTTCTATACCTTGCTCGCTTAATGCCTTGATAAATATAGCAGCACTTCCAAAATTTTCATCCCAATTAATGAGTGGGTATGTCGCTTGTAATGTTTTATCGATATTTAATTGACCTAAATCAACTCTTGCGATACCAAAAGCCAAAGGGTCTTTGTAGCCTGGTGTGCTTGATTTGATATTTTCTATGAGTGCTTTAAAAGCATCTGTTGTTTGAATAATGTCCATTGAATTTCTCACTTAATTAATTTTAGTTCGCATTATATATGTAAAGCCTTAATCACTTCTTAACCAAAAAAGGGGTAAAATCGCGACAATTATAATACAAAGAGTACAAATATGCTAAAACCCCTACTTATTGAAATCGGTGTCGAAGAACTTCCTGCGGTTCCACTTTTAAAAGAGATGAAAAATATTACAAAAAAATATAGTGATATTTTAGAAAAATATTCACTTTTAGGTGAATTTGAATTTTACTACACACCACGGCGTTTGGTTATTTGGCATAGAGAATTTGCTTCACGTCAAGCAGATAGTGTAGAAGAGTTTTTTGGTGCACCTTTAGCGGTAGCTTATAAAGATGGTGAACCAACACCCGCAGCACATGGTTTTGCAAAAAAATGCGGGGTTGCACTTGATGCAATTACAAGCATACAAAAAGGTGCCAAAGAGGTGCTTTACTATAAAAAAGATGTAAAAGGCAAAGAATCTGTAGAACTTTTACCTGAGATTATCGAGCAGTGGATAAAGTCTTTAGATTTTGGAAAATCTATGCGTTGGGGAAGTCTGCAAGAGAGCTTTATTCGTCCTATTCGCTGGGTTAATGTTCTTTTGGATGATAATATAGTGCCTATGACACTCTTTGGTGTAGAGTCCGATAAAAGTACATTTGTTCACCGTATTGCAAATTTTGAGAGAGTAAGTATAGAGGGTGCAAAAGATTATTTTGAAGTACTCAAAGCTGGAGGAGTTACCCTTTTCCAAGATGCAAGAGCTGAGAAAATTATGGCAGATTTCAAGGCTATTGAGAGTGAAAATGGAGTCAATATTGAAGTAGATGCAGAACTTTTTGAAGAAGTTGTTGCCATTACTGAAAATCCTACGGCACTTTTAGGATCATTTGATGAGGCATTCTTGCGTTTACCTCCTGAAGTGATTATTACTTCTATGAAAGAGCATCAACGTTATTTTCCTGTTTTTAAAGATGGCAAACTCATTAACAAATTTGTTGTTGTTTCCAATGCCCTAACCGATGATTTCTCTCAGGTTATAGCAGGAAACGAGCGAGTACTCCGCCCACGTTTAGCCGATGGACTTTTCTTTTGGGATAATGATTTAAAAAATGGTTTAAGTACGAAAGGACTTGAAAAAGTAGCCTTTTTCAAAGGGCTTGGAAGCATTGCAGATAAAATTAAACGCGAATCAGTCATAGCTGAAACTCTTTTTGAACTGTATAAAATTGACGCGAATAAGAAAGACCTTACACGTGCTGTAGATTTAGCAAAAGCAGACTTGATGAGTGAAATGGTCTATGAATTTACAGAGCTTCAGGGGCTTATGGGGGGTTACTATGCAAAAGAGCAGGGCGAAAGTGAAGCTGTAGCTACTTGTATCACAGAGCAGTATCTCCCAGATGGTGAAGAGAGTGCTTTACCATCGACACCTTTGAGTGCTATTGTTGCGATGAGTATCAAACTTGACACACTCCTTGGACTCTTTAGTGTCAATCAAATTCCAACAGGTTCTCGTGACCCTTTTGCTTTGCGTCGTGCTGTTAATGGGATTATGAGAATTGTCAATGAATATAATTTTTCATTCGATATTGTCAAAACAATGCAAACACTTGCTACAAACTATGATGCAATGGATTTAAAAAAATTAGAAGCTTTCATTCTTGAACGTCTCAAACGCTACTATAAAGTAAACCCTTCTGTTATAGAAGCCGTCCTTGCTTCAGGTGAACGCGAACTCCTTGCACTCGGACAGAAAATAGAAGCTTTAAACAATCTTGTGACTTCAGAAGGTTTTGATGAAGTCAGTTCTACTTTTAAACGTGTTGCGAACATTACAAAAGATATTGACCTCAATGCAGATTTAGTTGTAGATGAAAATTTATTGCAAGAGGAAGCAGAAAAGACTCTATTTAGTGCATATAATAGTCTCCTTGCAAACAAATATGAGAGTTTTGAAGCTGAGCTTGATGCTCTCCTTGGGCTCAAACCACAGCTTGATGACTTCTTTACGAATGTAATGGTAAATGCAGAAGATGAAGCGGTGAAAAATAATCGTAAATCTTTAGTTGCAAGTATTTATAAAAGTATTTTAAACATTGCAGATATTAAAGAGGTGAGTGTTTAGCCTTTGTATGACATCGCTATCATAGGGGCTGGCATCAATGGCTGTAGTGTAGCCTACGAGTTTACACAAGCAGGAAAAAAAGTTTTACTTTTAGATATGCAAAAAATTGCAGGTGGCGGTAGCGGTGCTGCTGGTGCTTTTATATCTCCTAAATTTTCAAAAGCAGGGGAGTTAAAAGAGCTACTTCATGATGCTTTTGAGTATAGCATGGAGTACTACAACAAACACTTTCCACACCTCATAAAAAATGCTCCTTTAGTGCATATTGCACAAAATGAAGCAGATGCACAGAGTTTACAAATCTACAAACAAAAGAGTTCGCTTGAGCTCCTTACCCCTCCTCAACATCTTTTAAAAAGTTTCACAAAAGAGGCACAAGAAAAAGAAAATGTTTCTATCAATGCAGGGGTAGTGAATGCAGAGTTAATGTGCTTAGCCATGGCAAAGAGTGCAGACTTCAAACGCCATGAAGTAAAAAATCTTCTTTATGAAGATGGGTACTGGCTCATAGATGAACTCTATGCGGCAAAAGAAGTAGTTCTTGCTACGGGTGCCTATGAAAAACTCATCAATGAACCCTATATCAAGCTTCGCGGTGTTTGGGGACATCGCATAGATGTAAGGACAACAACACCAAATAGCCACTCCCTCCATCAGTTCGTTTCTATCTCAGCAAGTGACAATGGCAAAATCGCCATTGGTGCGACACACGATGTCAATTACCATCCACAAACATCCAAAGAGATTTACGATATACAAAAGGGGAGAAACGAACTTTTAGAAAAAGCTTCAAGGACTTTAAAATTAGATAATATTAAAATAGAAAAAGATTACATGGGACTGCGTTCAGGATCTTTTGACTATATGCCTTTAGTGGGTAAACTTGTGATGTCGCAAGAGACACTGCAAAATAGTACCATAAACTTTAAAACAAAAAAGCCAAATTTTCAAGCCTATGATTACCATCCACATTTGAGTATGATAAATGGAAGTGGAGGCTATGGCTTTGTTTTAGCACCGTATTTGGCAAAGATTTTAACAGAGTATATCTTGCAAGGTAAAGCAATAAGTGATAGAATTAGCCCTGCAAGATTTTTTGCACGCTATGCGAAAAAATTATAAAATACAAGGGAAAAAATGAGTAAAATAACTATCTGGCACAATCCAAGATGTTCAAAATCTCGTGAAGCACTCAAGCTTTTAGAAGAGAGTGGAGAAGCATTTGAAGTGGTGAAGTATTTGGATGAAAATCCATCACGAGAGAATTTAGAAGAAGTTTTAAAAAAAATGTCACTTCGTCCAAGAGAAATCATGCGAACAAAAGAGGCAATTTATAAAGAGCTTGATTTGAAAAATGAAACAGATGATGATAAACTCATTGATGCAATGCTAACACATCCAAAGCTGATTGAGAGACCTATTATTATAAAAGAAGAGCGTGCCATTATCGCACGACCACCATCACTTACAACTGAATTTATTTAAATTTTCTGATGTCTGCTTTTTTTACAAAGTAGGCTTCATCACAAAACGCTAACATCGGATAATCACCTTTTGAGTTTCCAAAGGAGAGTGTATGTGTAGGTTTTTCTCCTGCCAAGTACTCTTGAATGCGTTTCGTTTTCTCTTCAAAGTTACAAACAGCCCCATCAAACTCACCTTGTAATTTGTGAGCATTTCGCAATGTTTTTGTGGCTAAAAATCCATCATATCCAAGATGTTTTGTAATGGCTGGCAAGTAAACATCAGGTGAAGCACTTACTAAAATAACTTTGTAACCCTCTTTTTGCTTTGCATCAACAATTTTACGAACAGGTTTATTCCATGGAATTTTACTGACAAAAGCATCTAAGTTTTGTGTAGTTTCATAGTCTGTAAAAAACATTTTAAAGGTTCTGCGTTTGACTTGTTCTTTTGAGATATTTCCAAAGATATAACCAAGACCAATTTTACTTAATTCCAAAGCATTTTTCAAAACAAGTGAAAGTGTTAAATGGTGAAAAATAAAAATATGGTAACTGTCTCGAAGGGTAAGGGTCCCATCGAGATCGGTGAAGATTATCTTTTGATTAGTCAAAATGCAACATATCTTTGGCTTGAATCATATCTTTGTCGCCACGCCCAGAAATATTTACAATGATGAGTTTGTCTTTTATATTTGGGAGTTTTTTCAAATAAGCAACAGCATGGGAAGACTCAAACGCAGGAATGATACCCTCTTTTCGAGAAAGCCATACAAAGGCATCAAGGGCTTCTTTGTCTGTGATATTGTCATAACTTACACTTTTGTTATCTTTATGAAAGGCATGTTCAGGTCCTATACCTGGGTAGTCGAGTCCTGCTGAGATAGAGTGTGCTTCTAAAATCTGTCCATCTTCATCTTGTAAAAGATAAGACATTTGTCCATGAAGCACTCCTGGACGACCTTTATCGAGTGAGCAACCATGTTTATCGGTCTCGACTCCAAGTCCACCCGCTTCAATCCCAATACATTCAACATCTTCATCTTCCAAAAAGTGTTGAAACATTCCTATAGCATTACTCCCTCCGCCGATGCAGGCGATAACATACTCAGGAAGTCTATTTTCTTTTTCCAAGATTTGTGCACGCGCTTCATAACCAATAATCGCTTGAAAATCTCGTACC
>WFQD01000227.1 GCA_015487265.1 Sulfurimonas sp.
GTACATCATGTGCAGTATGTAGAAAGAGATGAGATTTTTGAAGCACTCAAAAAAAGTAAAGAGTTACCCTCTTCAAGAATGGAAGAGAAGATAGATATAGCACCAGTAATTAAAAAAATATTAGGAAATTAACAATTATGGCAACAGAAAAAGCATATAAAATTTTAGCCCAACAAGAGGGTATTTCAAACAGCAGTGCCAAATCACTTATAGACCGTGGACTTGTGTATGTAGGCAACAAAAAAGTAATGATAGCTCGTGGAGATATTGATGTCCAAACAGTGTTTCGAGTGATAAAAGTAGAAAGACCAAAACCGATTTTTGAAAATGAGGACATTTTAGTTCTTGATAAACCAGCATATGTCAATTCGGATGAGTTAGAGAGAATGTACAAACCAGCTGTGTTACTTCACCGTTTAGATAGGGAAACAAGTGGTGTCTTAATGCTTGTAAAAAACGAAGAGTTCCGTCAAAAAGCCATCAAAGAGTTTCAAAAAGATAAGGTTTACAAAGAGTATATTGCATGGGTTGAAGGGATTATGAGTGAGCCGATAGAAGTAGATAAGGCGATTATAACACAGAAAAAAAACAATAAAGCTTACTCCAATGTGTCTGCAAAAGGAAAGCCTGCAAGAACAGAATTTTTCCCAGATATTGTGAGTGCAAACAAAACAAAGGTAAAGTGTATTATTCACAATGGAAGAACCCATCAAATTCGTACACACCTGCGATATATCAATCACCCTATCATAGGGGATGAACAGTATGGTGGAAGACGGGCAAAACGAGTGATGTTGCATGCTTATAAAGTGAGACTCTTAGGTATGGAGTTTGTCGCTCCTGAGCCGAAAGTTTTTGTTAATTTTGAGTAAAAGAAAGTTTAGCTATAATTCGCCACTTTTTACACCTATACAACTAAGGATAATTTATGTTTGACACTCTGACGGAATCGTTTACAAGTGCGATTAATAAAATTCGTTTTTATGATGATGAAAAAGCACTCACAAAAGCATTGAATGAACTCAAAAAGAATCTCTTAAGAGCAGATGTAAATCATAAAGTTGTCAAAGAACTCATCAAAAAAGTTGAGTTAGAGACAAAAGCAAAAGGGATAGGAAAAGACCAGTTTTTAGAAGCGATGCATCTTGCACTGAATGAACTTTTAGAAATAGGTGGAAGCAAAGGTTTTGTTTTCGCACCGAATCCGCCAACAGTTATTTTAATGACAGGTTTACAAGGGTCTGGTAAAACAACTACAACGGGAAAATTAGCAACTTACTTAAAAAATAAGCAAAAAAAAGTTTTGATGGTTGCAGCCGATTTACAGCGTTTAGCAGCGGTAGAGCAACTTCGCCAAATTTCTGCTCAAATAGAGGTTGAACTTTACGAGGATGAGGCAACAAAAAATCCTGTAGAAGTAGTAAACGCAGCTCTGAAAAAAGCAAGTACAAACATATATGATGTAGTGCTTATAGATACAGCTGGACGTTTAGCGATTGATGATGCCTTGATGGATGAGCTTGAGGTAGTAAAAAAAGCAGCGAATCCGAGTGAAATTTTTTATGTTGCAGACTCTTTAACAGGGCAAGATGCTATTCGAACGGCGACAACATTTAAAGAAAAAATCGGGATTGATGGTGTAATTCTTTCAAAATATGATGGCGATTCTAAAGGTGGTGTGGCTCTTGGAATTTCATCTCAAGTAAAAGTACCACTGCGTTTTATTGGGCACGGTGAAAAGATGGAAGACTTAGAGGTTTTTATTCCTGAGCGTATTGTCAATCGTTTGATGGGTTATGGAGATGTTGAAGGGCTTGCTGAGAAAACAGCAAATGTCATAGATGAAAAAACAGCAAAACGTTTAACACAGAAAATTAAAAAAGGAAAGTTTAACTTCAATGACTTTTTAGAACAAATGGAATCAATGAAAAAAATGGGTTCCATGAGTTCACTTCTTGGGATGATGCCAGGAATGAGTGGTATGAGTAAGGCGATTAAAGATTTTGATTTTGAAAACTCAAGTGAACTCAAAAACATTAAAGCAATGGTCAGCTCCATGACTCTTAAAGAGAGAGAAAATCCAGACCTTTTAAATAACTCAAGAAAACAGAGAATTGCAAAAGGTTGCGGATTGACACAAGTCGAGATAAACCGTATGATTAAACAGTTTAAAAACGCAGGAAAAATGGCAAAGAAATTTTCAGGACCTAAGGGCATGAAAGATTTACAAGCCATGATGGGACAAATGGGTGGACCTGGTGGTATGGGTGGAATTCCTCGCTAAAACTTTACATTTAAGTTTTTGTTTGCTATAATTCCGCCATCGTAATAACTTCTGAAATAATCCCTCTGTGATTAGAAGGTATTTTGTATTTACAAAATATAATACGCCAAATGGCGGTAAGAGGCACAATAACTCCTTGTACTTTGTACAAAATTATTCTGCATAAACCCCAAAAAATTTTAATAGACAGGAAGAAAAAATGACAGTAATTAGACTTACTCGTATGGGAAGAAAAAAACAACCATTTTATAGAATCGCGGTAACAGACAGCCGTAAACGTAGAGATGGTGGATGGATTGAACTTATTGGTCATTATAACCCAATGAATGAAGAGAAAACTTTAGTGGTTGATAATGAAAGACTTGACTACTGGTTAAGTACTGGTGCTCAAATGAGTGACCGTGTTAAGAAAATCACAGGTCGTTAGTAGTGATTGCTGATTTTGTCGCACAATTTGCAAAACTTATTGCTTCAAACCCTGAAGATATCAGAGTTGAAACAGAAGAAGGCGATGAAGTCACACAAATAATTCTTTTTGCCAATCAAAATGATATTGGTAAATTGATTGGTAAAAGCGGCAAGATGATTGGTGCTATAAAAACTGTCATCTCTGGATGTAAAGCCAAAGATGGTGTGAGTTATAGAATTAATGTCGAAGCCGTCTAAAGAACCTCTCCTCCATATTGCTACTATCGGCAAAACTGTCGGTATTCAAGGCGATATGAAACTGCATATTAAATGTGATTTCCCTGAACAATTTCAAAAAAACAGAAGTTTTTTAATTAATAAAGAAGATACAATTACTTTAACTGATGTCGATTTAGACAAAGGTTTAGTAAAAATAAATCATCTCAGTAACCCTGAAGATTGCAAAAAATATACTAATGCAAAACTCTATACAACATACAAACAAACACGAAAAGATTGTCATTTAGAAGAAGGCGAGAATTTTTGGTTTGATATTGAAGATTGTGAAGTCTATGAAAATGGTGTTTTACTTGGCAAGGTGTATGAAGTAGAACGATTAACGACACATGATTATTTGAGCGTGAAAACAGATGAAAACTTAGTCAAAAAAGGATTTGCTCATAGTTTTTTAATTCCTTATATAGCTCCTTTTAAAGTGAGCATTAATGTGGAGAAAAAAATCATCATTGTTGATGGTGCTATGGATATTTTAGAAGCTTCTTGATGCAATTCACTTTTGTAACACTTTTTTTTAATCTGGTTGAAGGCTATTTTCAGGATTCTATCTTAAAAAGAGCGATTGATAAAAATCTTATCTCTATTGACTCTTTAGACCCAAGAGAATTTTCAACGAATAAACATCATAAGGTGGATGATACTGCAGTTGGTGGTGGTGCTGGCATGGTAATGAATCCACAACCTTTGTATGATGCACTCGATAGTTTAAAAGAAAAAGATGAACATGTTCACATTGTGTTTATGACACCAGTTGCAAAGCCTTTTACTCAAAATGATGCAAAAAGATTAGCAAAAAAAGAACACATAGCTTTTGTGAGTGGAAGATATGAAGGAATTGATGAAAGAGTAATAGAAGCCTATGCAGATGAAGTCTTTTCCATTGGAGATTATATTTTAACAGGTGGAGAGCTTGCTTCACTTGTAGTATGCGATGCTGTGAGTAGAAACATTCAAGGCGTACTTGGAAATAGTGATTCTTTAAGTGTTGAGAGCTTCGAAACGCCACTCCTAGAAGCACCAGCTTTTTCAAAACCAAAGAATTTTAGAAATATAGGTGTTCCATCAGAATACTTAAAGGGAAATCATAGTAAAATTCGCTCACTAAAATTAGAGCTATCTGAGTGTAAGACGAAATATTTCAGACCAGAACAGCTCCTAAAGCATAGAATAAGGACATCTTATGAGAAATAAGTACATAGAAAACTTTGAAAAAGCACAAATAGCTACAAAAGCTATCCCAGATTTTCGTGCTGGTGATACTGTTCGTTTAGCAGTAACAATTAAAGAGGGTGACAAATCTCGTATTCAGGCATACGAAGGTGTATGTATAGCAAAACGTGGTCAAGGTACAGGAACTACAATAACTGTACGTAAAATTGGTGCTAATGGTGTTGGAATCGAAAGAATCTTCCCAATTTATACTGATTCAATTCAAGAAATTAAAGTAATTCGTCGCGGTCGTGTTCGTCGTGCTAAATTATTTTATCTTCGTGATCTTGCTGGTAAAAAAGCTCGTATTAAAGAACTTAGAAGAAAATAATTCTTCTAAGTCTCCATTCCTTTCTCCATTCTACTTTTTAATTTTTCAAAAACAATTCTTTAAAACACAATATCTTTACTATAAAGCTACAATAGCACAATAAAAATAAACACCAAGAAAAAGAAAGTAAAAACTTTCAAAAAATTCTCCAATCATTAAGCAATCTCTAAGCAACATCCCCCTATAATTCCCATCCACAAACAGAGAGACCTTGTTTAAAAGGACTAGAGAGA
>WFQD01000228.1 GCA_015487265.1 Sulfurimonas sp.
TCTCTCTAGTCCTTTTAAACAAGGTCTCTCTGTTTGTGGATGGGAATTATAGGGGGATGTTGCTTAGAGATTGCTTAATGATTGGAGAATTTTTTGAAAGTTTTTACTTTCTTTTTCTTGGTGTTTATTTTCGTATATTTTAAATGTTCTTAGAATAGCAAAAAGGAGTTATACTTCTGCTATCCATCCACCGCCAATTAATTTATTGTCATCATAAAATACTGCAGCTTGTCCAACAGCGACACCAAAAACACTCTCAAGTAATGTCACTTCTGCTCTATCGCCATCAATCAAAACTTTACATGGAACAGCTTTTGTTCTATATCTTAATTTTACAGTTGTCTCAAATTCTTTTGCATCACTGAACATATTTAACCTCTCTAATACAACATGATTGCAGGCAAGTTCTTCTTTTTTACCTACTACTATTTGATTTTTTTGAGGGTTTATACTCAAAACAAAATGTGGCTCATGTGCACCATGAACAGTAAAACCTTTGCGTTTACCAATAGTATAATGCATATACCCTTTATGTGTTCCAATCACATTTCCATCTTTATCTAATACTTCACCTGGATTATCTACCTGAACATGTTCTTTTAATAAATCTGTATATGTTGTTTCTACAAAACATATTTCACTTGATTCAGCTTGGGCAGCAAAAGACTCAAGTCCATTAACAGATGCAGCTACTTTTTTTATATCACTCTTGTGCTTTTCACCCAAAGGAAATTTCAATCTCGGTAATATCTCTTTATTAACATAAAATAAAAAATAACTTTGATCTTTCGTATCATCTTCTGCTTGATAAAAATAGTGTCCATCTGTTTTTATATAGTGTCCAGTTGCCAAATAGTCCGCACCGATTTTATCTGCAAAATCAATCATTTCTCCAAATTTCATAGTTCTATTACACAGAGCACAAGGATTTGGTGTTTTTCCTGCTTCATATGTTTCTATAAATGGTTGAAAAACCTCTTTTTTAAAATTCTCTTGCAAATCAAGCACATGCAACTTCACCCCTAATTTATCAGCAGCTTTTTGTGCACGGGCTTGATGAATTTCATGATATCCAGGTTTTGAGTGCAGTTTCATATATAAACCTTCTACTTCATAACCCTCTTCTTGCAACAGTAATGTAGATACTGTTGAATCTACTCCTCCACTCATACCAATTAATACTTTTTTCTTCTGCAATTTTATACCTTTAAACGAGACAATGATTTATAATAACTTGAATCTTTTAGACCAACATCTTCTAAAACTTCTATTTGTGTTTGTAAAGATTTTTCTATTTCATTACAAATATACTCTAAATCATCTGTTAAATTTATAATTTCTAAATCTTCTTTATCAATCATGCCATCACGCAGTAATCGTGTTTCAATAAATGTTATAAGTGGCTGATAAAATTCGATACCAACAAGAAAAATTTTTACACCTGTGACTTTTCTTGTTTGTACTAAAGTCAATGATTCAAAAAGTTCATCCAATGTTCCAAATCCACCAGGAAAAATAACATATGCCATCGAATATTTTACTAACATCACCTTACGTGAAAAAAAATACTCAAAATGCAACTCTTTCGTTGTATAGGGGTTAATAACTTGTTCGGAAGGTAAATCAATATTAAGTCCTACAGATTCCACATGAGCATTCGTCTGTGCACCACGATTTGCTGCTTCCATAATACCTGGACCACCACCAGACATAATGTTAAAACCTTTTTTTGCTAACATAGCAGCCAAAGTTTGTGTTTTTTGATAATATACATCATTTTCTGCTGTACGTGCACTTCCAAAAATGGTGACAGTTGGTCCTAAATCCCCAAGTTCATCAAAACCTTTCACAAAATCAGCAATTATCTTAAAAACACTCCAAACATCAGCAGACTTTATATCTTTAATATATTTTTTTGTTAAAGCATTATCTCTCTTTTTCATTCTAACCCTTTAACTGCGTTAATCTCTCTTTTTTCGTACCAATAGATGTAATTTGCACACCAAAGTTACCATCAACAATTACCACTTCACCTTGTGCTATTACATGATTATCTACTAAAATTTCCAAAGGGTCATTTGCGAGTTGATTGAGTTCGATTACAGAGCCAATATCCATATTTAAAACATCTTTCAGTAACATTTTTTTCTTTCCAATACGCACTTTTACAGGAAGTTTTACATCCATAATAAGAGAAATATTGTTCATCTCTTCTGCTGATAAGTTCACACCCTCACTTTGATTGCAATTTTCTTCTTGTATTGCAGAGTCTTCTTCTATACTACCCATATCGACTGAAGCTGCATTTGGTGATAAAACATTTTTTAAATTTTCATCAATAATAAACATTAATGATGCTCCAACACTCCCCAAGGTGAAACCGTACACATACATAGTGCTATAATCTTCAAGACTCACTTCATCACCATCTGCAATAAGCTCGATATTTGTAACACTAAAAGATAACACAGGCATCTCTTTTTGTGCGGAGAGTGTATTGCCTATAGCACCAAAAATATTTGAAATAATCTCCTTGCCTGCATCTAAGTCATCTTCACTTACATCTTCTCTCTCACTTGCCTCTTCACCCATCATCATATCTGACAAAGATGCGACAAGATTTGGAGGGAGAGCAAGCATAGCAGTCGCATCTGCATCTCCAGAAACGGCTATTTTTGCCAATACAATCGGCGGTATAATGTTAGATATAATACTAAGTTCTTGTTCTTCTTTCAGTTCAAGTGTTGGGGCTTCACCTACTAATGCTTCAATTGTACCGACTGTCTCTTTTTGAAATAATTCCATAAAAGCACTCATATTTTACTCCTCATCATCACTCTCAATACTCTCATCATGTATAATCTCGTGGACACCTGATATTTTATCATGTCTTTGCTTCTCAAAACTCTCGAGTGCACGTTTGACTGCATCTTTTTCTGTTTGTATCACTTCTGTAATTTGTATAGATTTTCGAAAACGTCTCAGTCCAATTTCACCTCGAAAACGTTCTTTAGAATCTACACTCACTGTCACTATATCATTCGCTGCACTTGGAAGTCGTAAAACATCGCCAACCTGCAAACTTAAAATCTCTGACATTTTTAAATCGGTTTTTCCTAAACTTGCTTCAACATTCACTTGTGCCCCACCAAGTAAGACCTGCAACTCTGTGTTTCTACTTTTTTTAGAACTTGTTTCATTGAGCATTAAATCACGCGATGCAAGTTTTGGCAAAATAGGTTCAAGGGCAATAACAGGGTAACAAATATTCATCATACCAGAACTATGCCCAATAATAATCTCCATCACAACCATTACAACAATCTCATTTTGTGCAACAATCTGCACAACATTGGGACTTGACTCTTTAGACTCTACAATAGGGTAAACTTCCATAACCGGTCCCCATGCTTCTTTGAGAGTACTCATCATCACACGCAAAATTGTTTCAAAAAGGCTGAGTTCTATATCTGAAAATTCTCTTGAAGCATCAAAAGGCTCCCCTTTTCCTCCTAAGAGTCTATCAAGCATAGGAAATGCAATGGAGGGATTAATCTCAATAACCCCACTCCCCTCTAAAGGCTTCACCGAAAAAACATTAAATGATGTTGGATTTGGCAGTGACATTAAAAACTCACCATAGGTCATTTGATCAACTGAATGGAGTTGTATCTCAACAATAGAACGCATTATAGCAGAAATTTGCGATGCTAAACTTCTTGCCATTTTATCATGCACCCCACGAAAGGCACGCAGTTGTTCTTTGGAAACCCTGTTTGGGCGTTTAAAATCGTAAAGTGTTACTTGTCGCTGTGGGAGTAAATTTTCTTCACCACCTTCAAGGACATCATCACCCTCATCTTCAACAACATCTAAAAGGGCGTCAATCTCCTCTTGTGAAAGTATATCTGCCATCTTATGCTCCTATACTCTCTTTAATTTTTAAAATAACAGATTTATGAATCTGAGATATTCTTGATTCTGTAATATTTAAAATCTCACTAATCTCTTTTAAAGTCAATTCTTCAAAATAGTAGAGTTGAATAATCATCTGCTCTCTCTCTTTATAGCCTGAAAGTACCTTTTTAATCACGCTGATTAATTGCTCTTTTTCTATACTTGCGAGTGCTGCACCCTCATCCCCTACTTGTAACTGTTCACTCAAAGGCATGACTGTATAAATAGTAGAAGCAATCCGTGCATCGTGTACTTTTTCAACACTTTCATCTAGCATTTCTGCAAGTTCTTCATCGCTTGGCTCATTATCATGAGTGAGCAAATACTCTTCTACCGTAAAGTTAATAGCCTTGACCAACTTACGACTTGCACGAGAGAGAACATCTAAGCTTCGCAAATAATCAAGCATCGCCCCATACACTCTTTTTTTTGCATAGCCCCAAAAAGAGTCATTTAAAGATTCATCATATCGTCTTGCAAGTTTAATAAGTTCTTCTGTGCCAATTGCTGAGAGGTCTAAAAAATCTACCGAACTAGGGAGCCGCTCTTTTAAACGAAATGCCATTGCTTTTACCGCAGGCAGATACTGCAGGGCTAATTCATCTTCTTTATGTTTAAGATCTTGGGCATAAGCATTCGTCATCATTATGCCAATCCGCGAGATTCTTCAGAGTTCATTTTTGCTGCCATGTCTGTAATTTTTACAGCAGAATCAATAAGCTTTTCACGCTTATTAATCTCTTTAACAAACATATCAAGCTCTTTTTCATGCTCTGTTTTTGGAAAAAAAGCTGGTTTCACACTTATAGTTTTATAATACATTGCTATGATTATATGCGAAAAAAGATAAAAAAATGTCGTAATAAAAAAAGTGTATACTAGTAATCCCTCTGCATCAAAAGATTTTAAAATGCCAAAAACTATACCAACAAAAAACCCCTGTACAGTAAAGAAATATACAAAATTTTCACCTAACATATAGCCTCCATGCAAATACAAAAAACATTAAAAATGTTCTATCAATCTTTTGAATAGCCCTGAAAGACCACTCTCATTTGAAGAAACTAGCATATCTCGTTCCAATTTAGACATCACAATTTTTACAATATTTTCTATATCTTTATAGACTTGTGAATTCGGATAAAGTGTACTAAAAAGTGCCCGTTGCTTCACCGACGAAGAGACTTTAATATCTGCGTTTATCTTTCCATACAACTTTAAATCGAGTTTACTTTTAATATTTGCCTTGGCTACTTTTTTAATCTTTTCAAAAACGGCACTTGCCTCTTTTTCACTTTTGACTTGGTTCATAATCATACCAATGTCACTGCGCAGTGTTGCTATGGTTTTAATCGTTGCATAGGCATCTGTAATGGCTGCAGGATCGGGAACTGTTACAACAATAACATCATCTGCAGCATTGAGAAACATTTGAATATGTTCACCTATCCCCGCCCCTGTATCAATAATCATCACATCTAATTTATCGAGTACTTGTGCTTCTTGCATAAAACGTTCAAAGAGTGCCATATCTGAATATTTGAGTATTTCATCACCACTTTCACCGGGAATTAAAATAAGATTTCTCGTAATAGGGATCAAAATATCAGCAACACTTGCTTCCCCTTTTAAGACGTGCAAAATATTTTTTTTAATTTTTACATTAAACATCACATCAAGGTTTGCCAAACCTATATCTGCATCAAAAATCCCAACATTTAATCCTTGTTGCGATAGGGCATATGCAAGATTAGAACTAATCGTACTTTTGCCAACACCACCTTTTCCACTTGTAATCGCGACAAAACGTGTCTTTTTTGATTTTTTCACAGACTCTTTTGTTGTTGAAGCAACAAGTTCTTCGAGTTTTTGTGCCTGATTTCCCATCATGCTTTACTCCTATTAAAGCCATGCAACACGCATTCAACTAAAAAATCACTACTTGCCGAAACTAAATCTTCTGGGACTTCTTGTCCTACAGAGAAATAACTAATCGGTTTTTTCGTCTCATAAGCGAGTGAAAATATATTGCCAAATCCTCTCGTCTCATCTAATTTTGTAAACATTAACGTGTCTATTCCTAAGGGTGCAAAATTTTCATAAGTAATTTTCAAATCTTCATATTTGATAGAGCTTGGCATAACAAGGACAACATCTACATGATACTGTGTTGTATTATTGTTAAGGCACTCATAGATTTTTTCTATTTTTCCTTTATCATAAGGGCTCGAACCCATTGTGTCTATTAAAATATAATCACAATATTTGAGTGATTCTAAAGCACTTGAAAACTCAGGAGGATCAACAACTGTTTCTATACTTAACTTCATCATACGTGCATACTGCATGAGTTGTTCTACTGCACCTATTCTATAGGTATCTAAAACAACAAGCCCTACTTTATACTTTTTATCGAGTAAAAATGAGTAACGAGCAGCAAGTTTTGCAATACTTGTCGTTTTACCTACCCCTGTTGGTCCCACAAGCATCATTACTTTTTTTGTCCCAACCTGAGGTTGCGTTTCCATTCGAATAGGCACCATCTTACGTAAAATTGTCTGAAAATAGCGTTTGACTGTTGCGGAATTTTCTTTCATTTTAAAAGGCATATATTCTAAGGTGATTCGCATCAAACCATCCAAATGCTCTTTGTTCATACCACTTTGTGCAGCAAGCCTATAAATCTCTGCAAATTCTGCTGGAATTTGCGCTTCAATATCAGGAGATTTCTCATCCCAAAACATATTTTGAATAATTTTTACTTTATCTGTGAGCTTATTAATTTCTGATTTAATCTCTTTTAATTCTTTTGGCTCATAGACCGTTTGTGCTTGTGCCTGCCCCTCATACTGAAATTGAGGTTTCGTCACATCGGCAACTTGAGAAATTTGCTTCGCTGCGTTTGAGATGTCAAATAAAATATCTTCACTCTCTTTTTTAAGCGGTTTTTGTTTGGAAAGTGGTTTTTGTTTTGTGTATGTAGCAGGTAAACTCTCCTCTTCTACTCCTATCAAAATTTCATATAATGCCTGCTTGCCAAGTCCTTTTTTTTGTATTTCTCTTGTCTCTATGAGCATACCCTCATCACCAATCTCTAACTTCGCTTTTTTCAGTGCTTCTGATGGGCTTGATCCTGTAAATGTAAGAATTTTCATCGATGCATACTCGCTAGTGGGATGACAACACTCTCTCTTTGTGACCAAGCAGGATGTGGCAGTGTGAGCTTCTTCGTTTTCATAACAAGGTTATCAAAAAATAATATATCCAAATCTAATGTCCTTGGTGCATTTGCAAAACTTCTTTTTCTACCAAATTTTTTTTCTAAACGCATCAAATATGCTAAAAAAACTTGTGCATTCATATTTGTTTTGAGAACAATAA
>WFQD01000229.1 GCA_015487265.1 Sulfurimonas sp.
ATTATTAGATAAAGGAAAGGGATTTATAATATATTATGGTAATATGACATATTCTTATGACACTTTTTTAAGTGACTACACAGGATATGCTATTATATTTAGGCTTAAAGACATGGAGATGTATAATGACTATATGAGACGTTTAGAAAATATAGAAAAAAGGAAAATGGAAGATAAAAGAAATAAAGCTTCAAATATTGATTTATAATAGAGCCCTTTGAATACTGAATAACAAATAACAGGGGGCAGGTAATAATTACATAAAGTAGTTGTCAGAGTTTTTATAAGCAATCATAAAAAGTGTGCATTTTCTTTGTTCACCACTTCTTGCACTTAGTGCAAAAAAACTGTGTCAACTTAGCAAGAGATTGGAGTTGGCATACGATTTGAATTTTAAGGAGAGATTTGTGAGAAAAATGATTTTTGGTAGCATAGTAATAGCTATGATGATGGGTGTAGGAGCAGAAGCTTCTATGAATTATGAGTGTTGGGCATACAAAAATGGTAGCCCTTGGAAAATGGTTCATGTCAGTGCCAATAATAAATCGCAAGCGATTGATTTGGCATGGGATAAGTTTAAAAACTTGGGTATAAGCCCACAAAAAGTAAATTGTAAATAATTACAGAAGCATTTATGAAAAAGTTTATAGCAGGTATCTTTGCTGTAGCACTTTTAGGTTCAGCTGCTTATGCAGGTGTAAGTGGGATTAGAAGTAACGGTAACATCAGCGGTGTGCCATCATATCAGGTGCAGTGTACATCTGGTAAAACCGTCATTATCTACAAGAAAAACGGTACTTGGTACACAGGTGGTTTAGGTCATATGGGGCACAGATACGACTCTTGGTCAACAAATGATGTAGCAGAGTATGTTTGTAAATAGTTAGACTAATCCCCACTTTTGTGGGGATGTGTGTAATAGTTGCAAATTTAAGGTATAGATACGCTATAATTGTAAACGGCTATAGACGATTACAATAAAGGTGCGCATCATGTTAGATAAACTACTCTCTTTTCAAAACAGACTCAAAAAATCCCATACTATACAATACAGACGATCTTTGTATAAAGAGATAGATTTTGATGACAAGATGATTGCAATCTTTGGTGCAAGAGGGGTTGGTAAAACAACTCTACTTTTTCAATATCTGCAAGAGTTGGAAGAAAAAGGTAAAAATGCACTCTACATTTCGATGGATTATCCGTTTTTGGTAGGTGCTGATCTCATAGAGATTGTCGAAGAGTTTGTAGAATCAGGAGGGGAGTATCTGCTCCTTGATGAGATACACCGCTATAGTGATTTTAGTGCTTATCTTAAAACCATCTATGATATGTATGCCATTTCTGTTGTGTTTACCGGAAGCAGTGCGACATCTATTTTAAATGCAAAAAGTGACTTAAGCAGACGCGTAACGCTTTACAATCTTGGTGGCTTTTCATTTCGAGAGTATCTGGAGTTTAAATATAAAACGACTTACGAGAGCTACAATGTTGAGATACTTGTAGAAAATCACATCGATATATCCAACGAGATTGTCAAAAAAAACAGTAATATACTCAAAGATTTCAAAGAGTATCTAAAAGTTGGGTATTATC
This sequence comes from Sulfurimonas sp., assembly GCA_015487265.1. Taxonomy (GTDB): domain Bacteria; phylum Campylobacterota; class Campylobacteria; order Campylobacterales; family Sulfurimonadaceae; genus Sulfurimonas. The sequence continues at coordinate 1,597 of WFQD01000229.1, forward strand.
CGTTTTATTTTGATAAAAAGAGCTCATATTATGAAAATCTTCTAAACACCATCAATCTAACGATTGATTTAGATTTGACATCACTGGGCTTGGTAGAACAAAAATACACCTACAAACTCAAAAAGCTTTTGGAAGTTGTATGTGAGAGTAAACCCTTTGAAGTCAACTATACAAAAATCGCAACAGTTGCGGAGATAAGCAGAGCAAAACTGTATGATTATATAGAGTTTTTAAATGATGGACAGATGCTTCTTTTGGTAGATGAGTATGTCAAAGGAATTAAAAAGATAAACAAACCCGCAAAAATCTATCTTAACAACACAAATCTTTTGTTTGCGTATTGTCAAAAGAGTGAGATAAGCACTGTGAGAGAGACTTTTTTTGCAAATCAACTCAGTATGAAAAACAGACTCAATATCGCTAAAGAGGGAGACTTTTTAGTTGATGGAAAATACCTCTTTGAAGTTGGCGGAAAAGAAAAAGGCTATAAGCAGATAAAAGATATGGCAAACTCTTATGTTGCGGCAGACGCGTTAGAGGTTGGATATGGAAATAAGATACCCCTTTATCTGTTTGGATTTTTATACTAATCTGTAATACCGTCTGATTTTTCCGGATAGTTTTGAATCTTTTGCTTGCATTTGTGTATTTTACCTCTTTACGCTCTATCGTCTCGGGCAGGAAAAATTTGGTATAATGCCAAGAAAAAAGGGTAAGTGATGGAATGTGAATTTCCTACCATAAACAGCAACAAAGAAGAGATCAAAGAGATCTTCGACAGTGTCAAGACCATTGCCGTACTGGGGCTCTCTCCGGATCCAAGCAAACCAAGCCACCGTGTCGCGAAATATCTTCAGGAAGCCGGGTACAAAATTGTACCGGTCTACCCCAAGGAAGAGACCATTTTGGGTGAAAAGGTCTACCGCTCGCTCAAAGAGATCCCGTTTGAGGTCGATATGGTCGATATCTTCAGAAAACCCGCAGCTTTCGATGCCATTGCCGATGCCTGCATTGCACACGGTGATGTAAAGGTCTTCTGGGGGCAGCAGGGACTGGTCAACAACGAAGCGGCCGAAAAGGCCAGAAATGCCGGCATGAAAGTGGTACAGAACCTCTGCGCGATGGTCGAGCACAGAAACCTGATGCACTAAAACAGAGGCGGCACACATTGTGCTGCCTTCCCTTACCTTTACAAAATCCCTCGCCAGTAGGTATAGGCGATTGTCACAATCAACATAATTCCCACAATGTTAAAGACAAAACCGTAAGCGGCCATGGTTCTGACGTTGACCACACCCGAACTCATCGCAATAGCATTTGGCGGTGTGGCGATAGGCAGCATGAAAGCGTAAGAGGCACACACCGTTGCTACCATCATAATAAGTGTTGCATCTACACCTGTCTTCTGCCCTACCTCATAGAGTATGGGCAGCATGATGGAGATGAGTGCCGTGTTGCTGGTGATCTCTGTGGTAAAGGTGATCATGGTTGCTACAATAATGATGAAGGTCAGCAGCGAAAGCCCGGTAAAGGAGATGAGATAGTTCGCGATCTCTCCGGCCATACCTGTCTTGGTGAAGGCCGCAGCAATGGCAAACCCCGCTCCAAAGAGAAACATAATGCGGTAGGGAATGTTCTCTTTGTCCTCCATCCAGTTAAGAATATTGAACGGCGGTACAAAGAGCAGCAACCCTGCTCCCAACAGAATGGCCGGTTCACTCAGTCCCAGTCCGCTGTAGTAGGGTTTGATGGGTGCGTTGATGAGCAGCAGCAGGATAAGCCCAGCCAGAATACCCAGTACCCGCTTCTGATTACCG
>WFQD01000230.1 GCA_015487265.1 Sulfurimonas sp.
ATACTATAGTTTACAAAAAGGAGTGTAAATGCAAGCAGATGAAATTTTTATCCCCTTAATCACAAAAAAAATCACAGATCCACCGCAAATTTTTACAAAAATAGAGATTTTTGAGGATTTGCTTTTTTGGTGCAAAGAATGCAATAGAGAAAGGCTTGCAAAGCACAAGAGCCAAAAAAATCTATCATTTAAAATTGATGATATAGGCAGTGAGGTTGATGCTTACTTGAAAAAAGTAAGACTGAAAATGTTAAAAAATGGGCAAAACGGTAAGAATAGCTTATTTAAAAGATTGTGCAGTACAGAAGCAACAATTCGGTGGCTAGTGGAAAGATGGGGAAATGTGTTCTTGAACATCGCTACAAACCCAAGCTATAAAGCCTATATCAATGCAGGGAATATAGGCTATGAGTTGCATGATAACATAGGACACCATCAAGATGCATTATCAATTCTGATTAAAGAAGAAGAGGAGCAAGAGAGAGAACAAAAACGAAATAACGAAATCGAAAAATGGCGAAAAGAGTGGGCAGAAATGCTTGAGCACGGGAAAATAGGTGGAGAACCAACTGAGTGCGGCAACACCCAAATGGTTTTAATTTTTTAAACAATTAAAGGAGCTTAAAAAATGAATAACGACATTATAGCAGAAATAGAGAAAATTAAATACGAAATCGAACAGAAAGAAAAACAAAGCTTAAAAATAAAAGAGCTTGAGGCTATGCTAAAAAATGGAGTTTTAACACAAGAACAAGTCCAGATTATTCAAAAAAGAATTATGGAGTTAAAGGGAGAATCAACAAACATTGTAAGGGGAATTAGAAAACTACAAAAATATAGACTCAACACAGAAAAAACAGCAAGCTTATCAGAACAACCTGCATATATTTATCCTAAGCTACTTGAACTTTCTAAAATCATTATGATGTTCGGTGGAAGCGGTGTAGGCAAAACATTGTTGTTAACAGCATTCGCACATTATGGTTTAAAAAACAACACAATTAAAGGTGCCATATTTTTTGATTTTGACAATGGTTTGGTGAGCCACAAAACAAGAAAATATGATGAACTAGCAGACGAATGGGGAGAGGGCAAGTTCGACTATCTTGTTGGTGAAGAGATGTTGCAAGACTTAGATCCAATATCTGCACTTAAAGAATTGATTTGGGATGGTGATAATGAAAACAATGGAAAAATGATAGTTTTGGATAGTGGATCTCATTTTGTGTATGATGGCAGCAAAAATGAGAGACAAAAACTAAAAGAGCTTATGGATGTTGCAAAAATTTTAAGATCTCAAGGTGCAACACCAATAATTGTTCACCATACACATCGTGTAAGAGATGGACAAGAAGCTGATTATCATGGAAGCTTTGAGTGGAAAAGAGATGTAGACTATCAAATTTTAGTAACAAAGAATGAAGCTGCAAATACCTGGTTGCTTGATGTTAAAAAAGATAGAGATAATCTCATCGAGTCAAAAGCTTTTAAATACGATGAAGAAACCATTATGATAGAAGAAGTAGATTATGAAGAGTCAAATATCAGTAGAAAAGAAGTTCTGTTTATCAAAGAAATTCAAGAACTTTTAGAAGACTTTGAAGAGATAAATCAAAGTGAACTATTAAGTGAGAGTAGAGCATTTAGACAATCAATCGGAATAGGCGACAAAAGAACTATTAAATGGCTAGAAATATGGGGAGAGAAAGGCAAATGGCAAAGAGTTCAAAGAGCAGAAAAGAAAAATGCAATTTTTTATTCATCAATCAAAAAGGCTGCCAAAGTGCCAAACCTGCCAAACTCCGATTTTAAGGGAATTGTACCTACCAAACCAAAAACGGAACAAAAAGCAACTAAGCAAAAAAAGTATATATCTGATAGTACACAAGAAAATATGAATATTGATATGCCAGAAGTTTAACTGAGGAGGGAAAAATGTCTGATGAAACAATTAAAAGTCTTTTGTTGTTAGTACTTGATAAAATTGATAAGCAAGAGCAATCAATATATAGACAAGAGCAGCTGATGCAAGTTGTACTAGATTCTCTGACGACAAAAAAAGCGGTTGCAAAGTTTCTAGGAGTGCACCCCGTTACCATAAAAAATTATGTAAAGAATGGTACTTTTGAACTTGATAGAGAGTATTTTATAGATGAAAATGGAGAGATAGAATTTGTGCCGACTGCTATTGTTGATTTTAAAAAAAATCGTAATTCTAAAAAGGCTACAAAAGCTACTGTCAAAAGAACATTACACCCAGGTGCTGCTAAATTTTTAGGAGAACGCTTACATGGCTAAAAAAAGTATTAAATATTTTTACGGAGATATAAAGTTCACAATCAGAGAACAAGATGGACATTGGCATTTAGACTACTATTATAAAAAAAAGAGAGTCAGAGGAAGCACTAAGGAAAAATCAACGCAAAATGGACTTGAGATTGTAAAGAAGCAGATTATTCCTGATATTGTATTTGGACTAGGGAAATCGTCTGTTTCAGATCAACTAGAAAAGAAGATGAATGATAAAAAAGAGCAAACCTTAGATGAATTTGCATCCGAGTATTTTGGACTCCGTCTGAGAGACAATAAAGTGAGAGAGCATGTGCATCATAAGGAAGTGGCACATTACAATAATCATATTGCTCCAGTATTTGGATATTTTAAATTGTATGAAATAGGTGTTGAAGAACTAGAAAAATGGCAAGCAAATCTAAGGTCATTAAAAAACAAAGAACTAAAACCATTGACAAAACAAAGAATTAGATCGGTATTTTTGGGAATTTTAGAGAAAGCTAAAAAATATAAAAGGATAAGTGAAAATCCGCTATTAGATGTAGATGCACCCAAAAAAACTAAAGCTATAGAATTGCAATCAGATAAAATTGATAAAAAAGATAAAAAGAAAAAAGTTATTAGAGATGGCAATGTTTATCCATTTACTGAGACAGAGCTTGCATTGATAATCAAAAATTCAGATGGCTATATGAAGAATTTTATTCAATTTATGGTGGCAACTGGCATGAGACCAGGTGAGATAGTTGCCTTAAAGTGGAGTGATATAGATTTTGATCGTAAGGAAATAGATGTATCCAGAACACGGCTTCGCTCCAAAATTCCAAAAGAAATAAAAGATGGAGAAGTAAAAACAGACTCAAGTTATAGATATATAGATATGCTTGCCCTTGCAGAAGAAGCACTGCTGAGACAAAAAAAATTAACTGAGCAGTATGAATATATTTTTATAAGTTATTTTAAAAGACCATTTTATACGCATGACATAATTGGGGTTCATTTTCATAAAATTTTGAAAAAAAGTGGAGTCAAAGACAGACCATTGTATAATTTAAGACATACATTTGCTTCGCAGATGATTAGCAGAGGGGTTGATATACTTTGGGTTAGTAAAACGCTTGGTCACAAAGATGCATCAATCACATTGAAAATTTATGCAAAGTTTATTAAAGAAGATGATGATAAACGGCTTAAGAATATAGCTGAAATAGACAAGAAAATGGTCAAGCTTGAAAATATCAGTGATGATAATAGCGATAAATAGGGAGTTATAAGGTGCAAATAAGAGTCTATTACGAAGATACCGATACCGGTGGGGTTGTGTATCATTCAAATTATTTGAATTTTTGTGAAAGGGCGCGAAGTGAGGCTTTTTTTGACAGAGATTTGACACC
>WFQD01000231.1 GCA_015487265.1 Sulfurimonas sp.
CAGTATAAGGAGGTTGAGCTAAAATAATTCAAGAGAATTTTCCTCTTTATGTTGTTTATTTAACGTAAAAAAGATAAGCAATATAATCCGCAATAAAATATATTCTTTTAAAGAGTAATCTGAAAAGTGTCCCTATATTAGCCTTTTTGAAAAATAAATAATTAGCATAAATATCCGCAATTATGTTATAATTCTACTACATCAGGAGCTTATTATGCACATTACCCCTGTTCTACCGATAGACATTAAAGGCAACATCGATGATGAATTGCTCTGTTTAGCCGAACAAGTTTGTATTCAAAGTGCTACTTTGACCGGAAACCATAATCCTATCGTTTTAAAAAGTATACAAGATTTACTTAGAACAACCAATAGTTACTATTCGAACAAGATAGAATCTGAGGGTACTCATCCAATAGATATAGAAAAAGCCATGAAAAAAAATTTCTCTACAGATGAGAAAAAAAGAAAATTACAATTTTTATCTTTAGCTTATATAGAAACACAAAAACAGCTTGAAAACATCGCTGCAACAAAGATGAATATCTTTACAAAAGATTTTATCCAATCAATTCATAAAACATTTTATTCCCAAGCAGAAATGGAAACATTTTTAACGATTAAACAAAAAGAGCAGAGCGTTGTGATGAAACCAGGAGAATTGAGAACACAGAATGTGTATGTTGGTAACCACATAGCTCCTGAGTATTCTCTTCTAAACACAATAATCAATGAATTCGAAAATCAGTACAAGTCGGTATACTATGCCCAAACTCAAGCTAAAAAACTTTTATATCTTTTGAGCTCACACCATAGATTGACCTGGATACATCCCTTTTTAGATGGGAATGGAAGAGTATCACGACTCTTTTTAGATGCTGGATTTTTCAATTTAAAAATAGCAGGGTATGGCTTATGGAATATTGCAAGAGGCCTGGCAAGAAACTCCCAAGAGTATCAAAAAAATCTCGCCCTAGCTGATATGCCTCAACAAGGTGCAACAGATGGAAGAGGTCCTTTATCTTTGCGTGGATTGAAGTATTATCTAGACTATATGCTCTCTACAGCTCTTGATCAAATCGATTTTATGAATAAAAATCTTCAGCTGTCCTCTTTAGCGAATCGAATCGATAAATTTATTGTCTTAGCGAATAATGGCATGATAGATATCGAGCCTTTTCCAAAATACACATCATTACTTCTAAAAGAGCTATTAATAAAAGGGGAGATTGCAAGAGGTGAGGTGAAAAATATCATTCACAAAAGCGATAGAACGGCGACATCCCTTATCAAAACACTTGTGGATAGAGATTATGTTGAATCAGATACACCAAAAAGCGCCATCAGGATAAAATTCAATGCGAAATTCGCTTCTTATTTGATGCCTAACCTTATTCCTGAGCAAACTTAATTCAAGAGAATTTATCTTATGTCAATCAACTATATTGATGCGATCATAAGATCCATATCGGCAATGATATTCCCCTCTTTTTTCAGTTTCGCTTTTGTCTTGGCAAAGATTTCGCTTGCTTTTTCATCAAATTCCAGTATGGTAAATTGTTCGAGAAACTTTTGAAACGGAGGAGATTTTTCTCAGTTTTTGTTGAGTTGTATGCACCGTATAGAAGTTCCGTATAATTGATCCTCGTTGTATAAAGATCATTTGGCGCTATTTTGAGCAATTCTCTTATTACTGTTTTTTCACCTTATATGCTGTATCATAAATTACGTGGTTTTACTGAAATTGTGTACAAGGCACACCATCAACATAGTCAATGGCTTTATAGACAATTTCACGATATACGATTAGACCAACCGGCTGCTATGAAATATGCCTAGATTAGAGACTGCTTGCAGAAAAAGAGCAATATTATAGGATCAAACAATCTCTTCATCGCAACTCATGCAAGGTCCTTAAATGCTATTCTTGTAACGAATAATGTTGGAGAATTTCAACGAGTTCCCAGTCTGGTTATTGAAAATTGGATTTGAAAAATAGTAATTTCAATGCAGCGAAGAGATCAGTAATTTCATGCTATGAAACTGCATATTAGAAATGTTTTACATTCAATTAAGAAATCAGAAAGCATAAATGTACTAATATTTGTACATATATTTAAAGGAGACTATATGCGAACCGAAACATTTAGCTCAGCCAGAAAAAACCTCGCATCTA
>WFQD01000232.1 GCA_015487265.1 Sulfurimonas sp.
GATTATTGCCTTTGCAATAAAGGCAAATTGCTCTCTATTTCCTTTTCCTATTATTTTAATTTTCATAGTTTGTTCGTCATACTCTCTAAAATCACTAACTTTGACTTTTAGAGCCTCACTTATTCTAAGCCCTGCATAGAGCATAAGTTTAATCAAAAGAGAGTTCCTATAAGCGTTATAGTTGTTTTGCTTCTTGATATTGTTACTTAAAGCATTTATCAATTTCTCTACCTCATTTTCATTTAGGTAAACTGTTTTTTCTTCTTTTTGTTGATAATCTCTAATCTTTATTTTTTTAAAAATCGGTTCAAACAAGTACAACTCATCATTATTGTCACCTACAAAAGAGAAAAAGTTTTTTAATATTCTTACATACAATGATTTAGTGCTTTTGGATAAGCCGTTTTGTTTTAATTTATTTTTACTATTTTTCAGAGCGTTATTTTCCATATAAGATAGAAAAGATGTTATATATAAAGTGTTAATTTCTCTTATGCTCATTTCATCTTGAAAACCTCTGCTATACTCTATGAAATGTTCTATTAACCTTGTGTATGTTTGTATTGTGTTTTTAGAATATCCTATATTGGTGATATAATCTTTATATGCCTTATGCCATCTTTGTAGATCGTCTATAAAATCATTTTTTTCTAATCGCATATTTTACTCCTTTATTTCCATAAGCAATCTCCCCCCTTCTTTTATCATTGTTTTCGCTCCTGGAATACTTTGAATATAAGGCGGTAACGAAGCATAAATCTTTTTGACTTGAGAGAGTTGTTTTTGTGTAATTGAGGGCATAAACATCCACATAAAATGTTTGATATAATAGTATCTATAAGGAATTGGGAAATTCTGGTAGAAGCTTGATGCTGCAATCAGGTTGGTTTCTATATCTAAATTATTATCAAGAAGATATTTAGCGTATTCTTGCTTAATCCAATTCCAAATCTCTTTTTCGTTTTTTTGAAAATAGGAAAAATCTACCCAAGTTTTTTCAACTCTGACATCTTGTATTGTTTCTAAAAATTTACCAAACTTTTGCAATTCCTGTGTTTTTGCATTCTCTTTGCATTTGTCAAATACTTCTTTGATAATGAAGTCTGTAACATTCTTAGTATCTTCTAAATAATCAAGACGATCTACTTTGCCTTTTTCTAAGAAGTTGGAAATGTCTTCTTCTGTGAAATATTTTTGTAGGAACAAAATAACAGGTCTGTTTTGTTTTTTCCAATCTGAAATAGCACTTAAACTTTTAAAACCGAGCATTTTAGAAGCTGATTTTTGTGATATTTTCTTACTTTTATTTGTATATTTTGCCATTAATATCTCCTTTTACTAATTTTACTTATGCTTCCCTAAGTGTTTTGCAATACACTCGACCACATAAAAAAACACACTATAAACAACTCCGTCTCCAATAACCGCAGCTGCTTCACTTCTACTCTCAGGCAATATAAAACTATCTGGCAGATCCGCTATTCTCGCCAACTCCCTTGGCGTAAAAAAGCTTTTTTGTCCTTTTACATTAACCAAAAAAGAGCTTGTTTGTCTGCTATAATATTTTATAGTTGGATGTCTAACGGCTTCTGATTCTTCATCTACAAGGTGCATTACAAAGTTATTATTTTTGGCTTTTTGCTTTTCTTCCCAATTTTTGTGCATTTGCATATCAGACCACTCTCTTTGATTATATGGAATTTCTAATATATCTTTTACTTTTTTTTGAAAAGATGGTTGCACCGGTAAAAATGAAAAGCCTTTTTTTATGCTCGCAACCATACAGAGCCTTTTTCTATATGATAATGATCCAAATTTTTTAGCGGAAAGGATTTTTTCACTAATATAATATCCCATTTTTTGCAAAGTAGATTTGAAAATAAAATAGGAGTAACTGTCTTTATATCCCGGCACCTCTTCAAGCAGAATCACTGCTGGTCTGATTATATAAATACCAAACAATGCTAATGCGGTATTGTCTCCGTCATTAGCTCTCTCAGCTTTTTTACCTGTTGTGTTCGCCTTTGAAAACGGTCTACAAGATGGTGTCATTGCCAAAACATCTATGTTTTTAAACTTGTTCCACTCAACATTTGCAACATCACCGCACCAAGTCAAAACATCCGGAAAATTCCTCTCATAAGTTTCTAATTTTCTATCATCATAATCAATTCCGACTTCGATTTTAAATTTGCTATGATCATAAAAACATTTTGCAAGTGTACCGCCTGAACAAAACAGATCCATCACTTTCCAAACTCTTTTATTTCTAACAACTTTATTTTTAGCTCTTTTTTGCTCAAATGCCTCTTTCATAGGAGAAATTTCTATTGTTTTTTCTCCCACGAC
>WFQD01000233.1 GCA_015487265.1 Sulfurimonas sp.
CATCAATACCGTTATGAGAGATGATTTTAAGTTCATTTCTCGCTTTATGAATGGAATTGTCATTGTTTTTGAAATGCTGTTTGATATTGAGTAGAAAATTTTTGAATTCAGCATAATGTGAATTGATTTGAAATTTATGCAAAACTTTACCTATAAAATAATATAATTCTTATTATATCTAAATGAGGCTTAATGAGTAAAAATATATTGGAAGTTTCTCTTTCTCCTGACCTTGGAGGATTAGAGCTTTTTATGGTGCAGTGTTATGAATATTTTAAGCAAAAAGGCAATGTAAAGATAGTCGTTGCACCACATAAAAAGCTTGATGCATATCTTCATTATGAATCCCAGAAAATATATGTAACTCGGAATAAGTTTTTTCCTATTATCCCTGCATTGAAACTTGCTAAGATTATTGATGCATATAATATAGATATTCTCCATTTCCATTGGACTAAAGACATAACAACAGTAGTACTGGCCAAGCTTATGAGTAAGAAAAAGCCAAAAATTATCCAATCTCGTCATATGACAATGACTCGTTTTAAAGATGATTTGTATCATAGGTGGTTGTATAAAAATATAGATATGATGCATGCTGTTACATACCAGGTAAAAGAGCAACTTGAAAAATTTATTCCAAGAGACATCCGACCAAAAATTGTCGTAGTGTACTCTGGCGTCAAAGAACCAACCGTTGATCTCCTAAAAATAGAAAATTTAAAAGAGAAATATCAACTGCAAAAGAGTTTTACTGTTGGTATAGTTGGGAGAATAGAAGAAAAAAAAGGACAGTGGATAGTTATTGAAGCTCTTGCAAAACTAAAAAAAATGAATATTAAAGCTTTGATTATCGGGCATGCAATGGATGAAAAATATTTGGAATCTCTTAAGAAAAAAGTTTTGCAAATGGGTATGGAAGACAAGATCATATTTATAGGGTTCACGAAAGATGTTAATGAACATATTAGACTGTGTGATGTTACAGTGCTTGCGACTCCAAAAGAGACATTTGGGCTTGTTGTTATCGAGTCGATGATTAATGCTGTACCGGTAATAGCAACACAAAACGGAGGTCCATTGGAAATCATAGAAGATGGTGAAGATGGCCTTTTCTTTGATAGAAGTGTCGATGATTTAGTGCAAAAAATACAATATCTTTATGGGAGCCGAGAAGTGATAGAGAGATTGTCAAAGAATGCTTATAAAAAAGCTAAAACCAAATTTGATTTTGATACACTTTTAGAGAAGCTCTACAAGAGTATAACAAAAGGGTTCTGATGAAACTATATTTTAGAAAAGGATCTGCTTTTGCATCTACAAAAGCAAGAAAATATTTAGAAAACAAAACGCCACAAGATATTAAAAATATAGTTGTAATTAGACATGCTGCTATAGGAGACTGGATTGCAACACGCCCTTTTTTAATAGAACTAAGAAAATATTTTCCAAATGCAAAAATTACTTTAAGTGTAATAAGAAATTATATGTATGGTCTACCTGAAGATTTAGTAGATGACATTCATATTGTAGATAAATATATGATCAATGATAAAGAAAAAAAAACATCTATATTATCAAGAGTAAAACAAGCAAGAGAACTACCATCGCAAGATATTGTTTTTGACTTAACAGACAGTACTCTCAGTCTATTAGTCACAGTATTGTCAAAGTCAAAATTGAAAGTTGGTTATCCTTATAGGCTGATTCGCAGATTTTTTTATGATATAGCAGTATTACGAAGTCAATTTACTTTTGAAACTTATAATCTACTAGATCAGTTGAGTATGTTGAATGCACATACCATGACGATACCTTTAGAATATAATTTGACGGACAAAACAACAAATTTAATAAATCCATATATTGTTTATTTCGCAGGAGCATCAGTCAAAGAAAGATGTTGGGAAGAAGAAAAGTTTATTGGATTAATTGACAAGATGCTTCTTAAATACCCAAAACATAAGCATATTATTTTAAAGGGTATTCGTGATGATGAGCAGTTTGATGATATTTATCAACCTTTTATTGATAATTCTCAAGTGTTGCATCAAAATGCATTACCATTAGAAGAAATATATGATTTTCTGGCAGAAGCTTCTTTAGTGATTGTAGGAGATACAGGAATAAGGAATATGGCAATAGGAACTTATACCCCAACTATTGGTATTTTCTTTGAATTGAATGCGTATAAATATTGGCCAAGAGATATAAAACATGATTGTGTTTTTAACCCAGAATGTACTTCACCTTCTATAAATGAAGTCTTTAATGCTGCTAGCAATTTAATGGCTAGAATATATAAAGTATAAGATATGACACAAGGTTTAAAAAAATCTTCTATGGATTATAACAAATATATCAACTATGCATTAATTGGGTATGCTTTTTGTCTACCTATTTCAAAAGCCGGTGTCAATTTCTTTGAAATTGGCATGTTGCTTTTATGGATACTACAAGGAAATTGGCAGAGTAAATTTTTATTATATAAAAAGAATTTATTAATTATTGGTATTTTTTTACTTATTGCTTGGAGCTTGTTGTCTGTATTTTGGGGTAGTGATGTTAAATTTGCCCTAAACTATGTTGCTAAATATAGACATTTCCTTATTATCTTAGTTATATACTCTTCTTTACAAAAAGAGTATGTACATAAGATTTTTTCTGGATTTTTACTCGGTATGTTTTTGAGTGAAATAATATCCTATGGAATCTTCCTTGAATTTTGGCACTATAAGAATGTATCACCTTCGGATCCAACACCCTTTATGAGTCATACAGATTATAGTATTTATCTCGCATTTACAAGTATCCTATTAATTACACGATTTCTTGATAAAAATGAAACAAATATTAAATTGAAAATTGGGTATTTACTTTTCTTTTTAAGTTCGACAACCAACCTTTTTGTAAATGGAGGAAGAACAGGACAGGTCACTTTTATTGTTCTTATTTTCACTAGCTTTATTATGAGTTTTCAAAGCAAATTGAAAGCTACTATAGTGTCATTGATTCTTATTGTTGTAATTTTTACACTCGCATTTAATTTTAGTCCAAATTTTCATAATCGATTTAATCAAGGACAAACAGAAATAATAAATTTATATGATGATAATGACTATCGAGGAAGTTTTTCAACGAGATTATTATTGTGGAAAGTTGGACTGTTAAGTTTCAAAGATCATTTTCTAATAGGAACAGGTATTGGCAATGACATGAAAGATGCAAATCTATATGCTGAAAAGTTAGGTGTTAGTGCAGATAAAAAATGGAATTTATCAGAATATGGTGATCATCATAACACATTTATTACACTAGCAGTACAATTGGGAATTTTTGGATTAGCAATAATCATATTGATTTTTTATGCGCTTTTTAGGTTGAGATTTGAAAGTTATTACTATAAAATCTTAAACATTACATTTATTGTTGGATTCTTTTTATGGTCATTTGGTGGTATAACATTTCACACAATGAATCCGATGGTATTTTTTGCTCTTTTTGCAGGGCTTTTTAATAAAATTTCATATATAGAAAGTAATGAAGGGAAAATAAAATGAAGGGCATAATACTAGCGGGCGGAAGTGGAACAAGACTCTATCCAATTACAAAAGGTACATCCAAACAACTCGTACCAATCTATGATAAACCGATGATATATTATCCACTTTCTGTGCTAATGCTAGCAGGAATTACAGAAGTTCTTATCATCTCTACACCTGATGATCTTTCAAACTTTGAAAAACTTTTAGGTGATGGCAGTGATATAGGGATGCAATTTTCTTACATTGTCCAACCATCTCCAGATGGATTAGCCCAAGCTTTTATACTTGGAGAAGAGTTTCTCGGAGATGGTGATGTTTGTCTTGTTTTAGGAGACAATATATTTTATGGTCATGGTCTTACAGAACTTTTAGCCCAGTCTGTAAAAAATGCACAAAATGAGAACAAAGCAACTGTCTTTGGCTACTATGTAAAAGATCCTAAGCGCTACGGTGTTGCTGAATTTGACACAAAAGGCAATGTGACTTCCATTGAAGAAAAACCAAATGAACCTAAAAGTAATTATGCAGTAATTGGTCTCTACTTTTACCCTAATGATGTCGTGCAAAAAGCAAAAAATGTCAAACCAAGTGACAGAGGTGAGTTAGAGATAACAACACTCAATCAAGATTACTTAAGTGAACAAAGATTAAAAGTGGAACTCATGGGTCGTGGTTATGCATGGCTTGACACTGGAACACACGAGTCACTCCTTGAGGCGAGCATGTTTATTCAAACGATTGAGAATAGGCAGGGTCTTAAGGTCGCCTGTATAGAAGAGATAGCCTATGAGATGGGTTACATCTCAAAAGAGAAGCTCCTAGAACTAGCACAGCCACTTAAAAAAAATCAATATGGTCAATACTTGATTAATCGAGCAAATCAGGATATTAAATAATGAACTTTATAAGAACAAAAATTCCTGATATTATTATTATTGAACCTGTGGTACATGGAGATGAAAGAGGTTATTTCGTAGAAACCTTTCGTGCAGATAAATTAGAAGAGTTCATAGGGTATAAAATCAATTTTTGCCAAGATAATGAATCAAAAAGCTCACGTGGTGTTTTAAGAGGTCTGCATTACCAACTCCATCCGGCAGCACAAACAAAACTTGTTCGTGTTATTCAAGGAAGTGTCCTTGATGTTGCAGTAGATATTCGAAAAGAGAGTCCAACATTTGGTAAACATGTAGCCGTAGAGCTATCTGCTGAAAATAAAATACAACTCTTAGTTCCAAGAGGATTTGCACATGGGTTTGTAGTACTTGAAGATGATACTATATTTGCATATAAAGTAGACAACTACTATTCACCGGAGAATGACAGGGGTATACTTTTTAGTGATGAAGCATTGGGCATTGATTGGAAAATTTCTCATAATGAACTCAAACTTTCTGCAAAAGACAAAGTGCAGCCTAAACTTGCTGAAACTGAAGATATCTTTGATTATGGAGTAAATTACTATAATGACTAATATTTTAGTAACAGGAAGCAAAGGACAAGTTGGTTCCGAACTGCAAATTCTATCAAAAGATTATAATTATAACTTCTTGTTTACAGATAGAGATACCTTAGACATTACAAATGAAGAAGCAATAAATAACTTTACACAAACAAATAATATCGACATAATAATAAACTGTGCAGCTTATACAGCAGTAGATAAAGCTGAACAAGACCGAAAAAATGCAAATAAGGTTAATCATCTTGCTACACAAGTCTTAGCAGAGATCGCAAAAGAGTATGATATCAAACTTATTCATATTTCAACAGACTATGTCTTTGATGGAAAGAACTATAAACCATACAGTGAAAATGATGCAACGAGTCCAAATGGAATCTATGGCGCTACTAAACTTGCAGGTGAAAAAGCAATGCAGGCAATCAACCCTGAAAACTCCATCATCATAAGAACTTCTTGGGTTTACAGTAGCTTTGGAGCTAACTTTGTAAAGACGATGCTGCGTTTAGGTAAAGAAAGGGACTCGCTTGGTGTAATATTTGATCAAGTAGGAACGCCTACTTATGCAAGTGATCTGGCAAAAGCTATTCTTGATATTTTACCCCAAATAAAAAATAAGACAGTTGAGATATATCACTACTCAAACGAGGGGGTTCTTAGCTGGTATGACTTTGCTAAAGAGATAATGCGTATGGCTAAGATAGAGTGTGAAATCAATCCAATTGAGACAAAAGAGTACCCAACGCCTACTACAAGACCTCATTTTAGTTTACTCAATAAAGCCAAAATAAAAAAAGAGTTCAACCTAAGTATACCTTATTGGAAAGATAGTTTAGATATGTGTTTAAGAGTATTAGGAGAGAGAAAATAATATGTTTAAGAACAATGGTAAAACAATTTTAGTAACCGGATGTGCAGGCTTTATAGGCAGTAACTTTGTTCCATACTTCATAGATAAATATAAAGAGTATAACATAGTCAACCTCGACCTTTTAACCTATGCAGGAAACCTTAAAAACCTTACAGAGGTGGAAGAAAATCCACGATACAAATTCATAAAAGGTGATATCTGCAATAGAGAACTTGTAGAGTTTATATTTGATGAGTATGACATTAGAGGTGTGATTCACTTTGCAGCAGAGTCTCATGTAGATAATTCCATAAAAAATCCTGGAGTATTCATTGAAACAAATGTCAATGGTACTTTTACACTTCTTGATGTAGCGAAGGACAAGTGGATGGAGAAGCCTTTTACTTATAAAGATGAATATAAAAACTGTAGATTTCACCATATCTCAACCGATGAAGTATATGGAACACTAAATGAAACAGACCTCTTTACAGAAGAGACACCATATGCTCCAAACTCTCCATACTCAGCCTCTAAAGCAGGTTCAGATATGATAGTGCGTTCATACCAAGAAACATATGGACTTAATACTGTCATCACAAATTGCTCAAATAACTATGGTCCAAAACAGCATGATGAAAAACTCATCCCGACTATTATTAGAAAATGTTTAGCAGGTGAGAGTATTCCAATATATGGAGATGGAAAGAATATTAGAGACTGGCTTTATGTACTTGACCACTGTAAAGGGATAGACTTGGTTTATCATAAAGGTAAAGAGGCAAATGTTTATAACATTGGTGGGAGAAATGAGAGAACCAATCTGCAGATAGTAGATGCAATTACATCAATCTTAGATGAAAAAATACCACGACAAGATAATAAAAGCTATAAAGATCTCATAACTTTCGTAGAAGACAGAGCCGGGCATGACAGACGTTATGCTATAGATGCCACGAAACTAGAGAATGAACTTGGGTGGAGAGCTGATGAGAATTTTGATACAGGTATTATAAAGACTATTGATTGGTATTTAGGAAAGTATGGAGTTTAAATAAAAGATGGAAAACTATAAAGTAAGTTTGATAGCGGCAGTTTATAAAGATATAGAAGCCTTAGATTTAATAATAAAAGCATTACTGAAACAAACATATAAAAATTTTGAATTTATTGTGGCAGAAGATGGTCAAAGTACAGAAGTGAGGGATTATTTATCAACGGTTGAGAATGCGTTTTTTGACATTGTTCATACTACACAAGAGGATGTGGGGTTGCGCAAATCAAAGTCCCAAAATAATGCTATTAGAGCTTCATCCGGTGAATATTTGATTTTTATTGATGGAGATTGTATACCATACTCAACATTTATTGAATATCATGTTGCCTTAGCTGAAGAGGGATATTTTTTAGGAGGAAAACGAGTTAATCTTGGACCACAATATTCAAAAAAGCTTAGAGCAGGTGAATTA
>WFQD01000234.1 GCA_015487265.1 Sulfurimonas sp.
ATATCTACTTACTGCTTCTTTTGGTAAGTATTTTATATTTCTTTCACCGTAAACAGCTTCTTTTGCTTTTTGGAGGGCTTCTTGATTGATATCTACACCGATTATTTGAAAATTTTTGGATAAAACTCCGGCTTCAAAGAGTGCAATAGCTATACTGTAAGGCTCTTCGCCTGTTGCACTTGGAGCACACAAGATAGAGACTTCTTTGTTGATCTTTTTTACATATTTTACAAGTTGCTCTATCTGTCTGAATTCTCTGTAAAAATAACTCTCGTTGGTTGTTAAAAGGTTTATTAGTTTTTGTTTTATCTTTTTATCTTGTTGCAATAGTAAAAGAAGCTCGTTGTATGAGTTTATAGAGTTTTGTCTACAAAAGAGCATCACTTTATTGTTCAATATGCTCATCTGCTTTTCAAATGTAATACCTGTTACTTTTTGAAAATATTCAGCAATTATTTCGATCTGGGTAAAATCTTCTTCGCTTCTTTTTTTTATCTGTCTTTTTGGCTTTTTGCGCTTGAAAACCCTTAACATCAGCTACAAAACTCCCTAACTTTTTCTGCAATAGTTTCGATATCATATATCTCAATATTTGCCACCATAGCTCTTGCACGATTTGGCATACCGTCTATGATGGCACTCTCTTTTGACTCCGTTATACATCTGGCTCCTGCCTTGCTCAACTCTCGAGACGATACTACTCCGTCCTCACCGATACCTGTCAATATGACGCTTAAAATCTCCATTTTATCTGCCATCGGAACAAAAGAGTGAAACAGAGTGTTTATATCGGGATTGTAACTTTTTGTCGATAGGGCATCGACTACAAATTTTCGCTTTTTCATATCCAGATAAGTTGTATGTTTGCACAGATAGATTTTCCCTTCCTGCATTAAAAGTTCATCTTCGATCAGCACCGTTTCATTGTCAGTATGGTGTCGTAGTTGGGAAGCAAAACTATCTAAAAACTCCTCTGCCATATGCTGTGCTATGACAAGGGATGTATCATTTAGGGGTGGTAGTGATTTTATAATTTTTCGGATCTGTCCCGGTCCTCCCGTAGAGGCACCGATAAGGACGATCTTTTTAAGTTTTGAATGTTGCAAGTTTATTGTTTAGATTGTCTGTCATAGAGTTAAGATGCTCCGCTGCGGCAGCTATCTCTTCAACACTTCTTGCATTTGTAGAAGAGATGGTGTTTACCTCTTCTACTTTTATAACAATAGTTTCTATATTGTCTCCTGTGCTCTCAAAATCCTGAACTGTTCGTTCACTTGCTTCCACTGCAATGTTTACTATCTCGACTGTTTCATTTATCTTGTGCTCTACCTTTTGTGCAATATTTGCCAACTCATTGATCTCATTGGAATTTTCACTCATTCTTGAAGAGGCATTAATGATGGACTGCACAACCACATTTATAGTGGCATTGATCTCAGATAGTGATTTTTGTGTGCGTTCAGCCAGTTTTCTAACTTCATCGGCAACCACCGCAAAACCTCGACCATGCTCACCGGCGCGCGCAGCTTCTATGGCGGCATTTAGTGCCAAAAGATTTGTCTGATCAGCAATATCGGCAATAACTACCAAAATACTTTTCACTTCATCGGCTTCTTTTGAGAGTTGCTCCATGTTTTGTGAGAGTTCCACTTCCGTTTGTGCTGTCTCCTGTACTTTTGAAGTAAGTGTGATGATCTCATTTTTTGCTGTTTCGAGATTGTTGTTTGCTTGAATGATCTCCTCTTTTGAAGTTTGTGCTTTTAAGATAGAATCTTTTATCTCTGTTTGTATCTCTTTTGCCTGTGTAGATGCTTCTTCTACAATATTGACAGAGTTTTCGACATTGTGTCCGACATTTAGCGCTGTTGTAGAAAGCTCGTGTGAGATAGAAGCATTTTCGGTTGATGTTGTTTTTACTTCGGATATAAACTCTTTGACAGCTGTAATTACTGAAAATAGATTTTGTGCGATTAACGCTATCTCGTTTTTGCCAACTATATGCAAACTTTGTGTAAAATCAAGCTTTTTAAGTTTTGATAAGTATATTTCGATATCTTGTATGAAACCGAGTACTTTATTTATTATGCCAAATGCCAATAAAGTTATAAATACAACAATCACAGAAAATACTATAGATGAAGTTATGGCACTTTTGGCTTTTTCATCTATATCTTGTGCAACTTCTCTTGACTCTTTGAGGTGTTCTTTTACCCAAGAATCTAATTTTGATGATAGTTTTTCAGCAAATGGATCTAAAACATTCATTTGTTTATTGCCTTCTTCCGGACCATATTTTATGTAAGTGTTTGCCATTTTAACACCGATATCATAATATTTTTTCAATTCTGTTTTAAACACTTTCAAATCAGAAACCATTTTTGCCTCATGCGTTTGTGTATGAGCATGAATAAGCCTGTTTAAAATATGATTTGCCTTGTCAAAAGCTTTTTTTGCTTCATCCAGCCCGTCATCATACCCTTTAGCAGCACGAGTGGCTGAGATATCTGTAAGCCATTGTTGAATTTCAACAATATTTAGTTTTAGTGCTAAAAAATCAAAAGCATTTGGGAGTATCTCTTTTGCCTCTTTTTGTGAAACATTTTGAATCTCTTTTAACTTGGTATAGTTTGTTGCCATATTTATAAATAGCACACTTATAACAAGTATCGCTACACCCATTAACAACTGTTTTATTTTAAAATTCATTATCCACTGCATTATTTCTATTTCCTTTTTTTAAAATTTTCAACTATATTGAACTGTATATTGATAAAAGATATTTTGTTTATTATCATTAATATAACCCATCGATAATAGTCTATTTGAAATACTTTAGATTTTATTAAATATATTTTACCCCCCCTCATTTAAACTAAACTTAATTTTTAGGAAATTTTAAAAATATATTGAAATTATGTTGCAAAATATAACATTTTATTATTTGCAAAGGTTTTTTATATACGCTTTCGCATATTCTTTTAATAACCATTCTTAAAGAATATTTCATTAATGCCACTTGCTAATTTTTCAGTTATGTTTAATCTCTTTTTTTGTATAATCTGTGCCTAAAATTTTTTACAAAGGTAAAACTATGGCAAATCACAAG
>WFQD01000235.1 GCA_015487265.1 Sulfurimonas sp.
ATCAATTTACAGTCATTGAAAATCACAAGAATAAAAGACCAGATATAGTTATTTTCATAAATGGACTACCACTTGTTGTAATGGAACTAAAAAACCCAGCAGACGAAAACGCAACATTAAAATCAGCATATAACCAGCTTCAAACCTATAAACAAACAATCCCATCACTTTTTACATACAACGAAATTTTAATAATATCAGATGGACTTGAAGCAAAAATGGGAAGCTTATCTGCTGGATACGATAGATTTATGGCTTGGAAATCAGTTGACGGAAAAAAAGAAGCTTCACATCTTGTAAGCCAGCTTGAAACATTAGTAAAAGGACTTTTAAACAAAGAAACACTCATTGATTATATAAGATTTTTTATTCTGTTTGATAAATCAAAAAAAGAAGATGAAAAAGGACAAACCATCATACAAACCACAAAAAAGATAGCAGCATATCACCAATACTACGCAGTAAACAAAGCTATTAAATCTACGATAAGAGCTATAGGAAAAAATAAAAATATCCATATTTTAAAACAACCACCATCAAGCTACGGACTACCTGATGTTAAAACGCAACCAGAAGGAAACAAAAAAGCTGGTGTTGTATGGCATACCCAAGGTTCAGGAAAATCTTTATCTATGCTTTTTTACGCAGGAAAAATCATACAAACAATAAACAATCCAACAATAGTTGTAATTACAGACAGGAACGACCTTGATGACCAACTTTTTGAAACTTTTGCCTCTGCAAAACAGATACTCAGACAAGAGCCTATTCAGGCTCAAAGCAGGGAGCATTTAAAAGAACTTCTCAAGGTAAATGCCGGAGGAGTGGTTTTTACCACCATTCAAAAATTTTCGCCAGAAGAGGGAAATGTTTACGAGACTTTATCAGAAAGGGATAACATCATTGTAATTGTTGATGAGGCACACAGAACTCAGTATGGATTAAAAGCAAAAGTTGATAAAGAAACAGGAGAGATAAAATATGGATTTGCAAAATATTTAAGAGACGCACTACCAAATGCTACCTATATTGCATTTACAGGAACACCAATTGAAAAAACAGACAGAAACACGCCAGCAGTCTTTGGAAATTACATTGATATTTATGATATAGCAAATGCGGTGGAAGATGGGGCAACTGTTCCAATTTATTATGAAAGCAGACTTGTAAAAATCAATCTGACAGAAGAAGGGAAAAAATTAATAAAAGAATACGAAGAAGAGCTTGACGAAAAAGGACTTTCAGAAATAGAAAAAGTAAGGACAAAATGGGCAAAACTTGAAGCCCTCATCGGAGCAAAACCAAGACTTAAAGAGATTGCAAAGGATATAGTTAATCATTTTGAAAAACGCCTTGAAGTTATGGATGGAAAAGGCATGATTGTTACTATGTCAAGGAGAATAGCCGTTAACCTTTACAATGAAATTATCAATTTACGCCCAAATTGGCACAGTGAAGAGCTAAAAAAAGGCAAAATAAAGGTTGTTATGACAACTTCATCTTCTGATGAGCCAGAAATTGCAAAATTTTATCTAACAAAAGAGCAAAGGAGAATTCTTGCAGATAGATTTAAAGACCCAGAAGATGAGCTAAAACTTGTTATTGTAGTTGATATGTGGCTGACAGGCTTTGATGTGCCTTGTCTTCACACAATGTATATTGATAAACCGATGAAAGGACATACCCTAATGCAGGCAATCGCAAGGGTAAACAGGGTTTATAAAGACAAAACAGGAGGGCTTATAGTTGATTACATTGGTATTGCCTCAGATTTAAAAGAGGCTTTGTCGTTTTATGCTGAAAGTGGAGGGAAGGGAGAACCTGCAAAACTTCAAGAAGAAGCAGTTAAAATTATGCTTGAAAAGTTTGAAGTTGTGAAAGATATGTTTTATGGTTTTGATTATAAACAATATTTCAAAGCTGATACTCAGGAAAAACTCAATATAATCCTCGAAGCAGAAGATTTTATACTTGGCCTTGAAAACGGTAAAAAAAGATATATTGACGCTGTGTCTGCTCTTTCAAAAGCATTTGCCATTGCCGTTCCCCATCCAAAAGCTATGGAGATAAAAGAAGAAGTTGCCTTCTTTCAGGCAGTAAAATCAAGACTTATAAAATTCAGCAGAAACGAAAATGAAAGCACAGTAGAAGACTATGAAACAGCAATAAAACAGATTGTAGATAAAGCCATTGTTTCTAATGGAGTTATTGATATATTTGATGCTGCTGGAATAAAAAAACCAGATATTTCTATAC
>WFQD01000236.1 GCA_015487265.1 Sulfurimonas sp.
AGGGCACCTCTAAAAACCCTAATACCTCTCAGTAACACAGAGGAGTTTACAATCAAGGCACTCTTTTGAAAGCCTAGCCATAGCTAAGGTGAGAAAGAGTAACGATGAGTGTAGGCTCCTCTGTGTTACCCGAAGGGAGGGAAGAAAAAAAGCGACCTTGCACAAAACTTTTTATCGCCATAGCTACGGCTATGACTCAAAAAAGCTTTTGCACAATCTCATCTTTTTTTCTTCCCTCTGAGAGATATTAGGGTTTTTAGAGGTGCCCTAAAGATATAAAATCTTTTTTGCACTCATTTGATACAAGGCATTCAGCATTAAGTCAAGAATTTTTTAAAACGGCACAAAAAAAGATAGATTCACTGCCTTCTTTTCGTAAACAGATAGATTCTGGTGTTATTTCAGCACAAGATGCCCTACGGGTATATACAAATTTTACAGGAGTTCTTTTAGAACTTGTCAATACCTTCTCCTTAAGAACAGATGATGAAGTACTTGCTACTTACAGCATCGCTTTGAGAAAAATTTTGTTTTTACAAGAGATTAGTGCACATAAAAGAGGTGAAGTTGCACGGCTGTTGAGTCAAGATGATATTAGCGATAAAGATAGATATGGCATTTACACGAGTATAAAAAACGAACGCAGAGAGAGTAAATACATTAAGGTAGTTTTAGAGAAAACAAAATACAAACAAACACTTCAAAATATAAAGAAGAGTTATGCATTTTTGGATTTAAACTACTTGTTAATGACACCGCAAGAGTGGTTTCTAGCATCAAGTAAAAAAATAGATACCCTTTATAAAATACATGAATCTTTAAGAGAAGATATTCTTAGTTTACTACAAACAAAAAATAAAACATTAAAAATACATTTGTTGCTTGAAGTGTTGGGTACATTTGTTTTAGTGATTCTTTTACTTGTTATTAACCTTTATGTTTCGCAAAAAATTACAAACTCTATCAAAAAACTTGGAAAGGGCTTAAATGATTTTTTTAAATACCTTCATTTTCAAGGGGAAATTCCAGAACCTATAGAGATAGACACTTATGATGAAATTACTAAAATGGCAAAAAATATCAATGCACAGATACTGCTTTTGGGAGAGAGTCTCAGCGAAGATGCTGATTTTATTCATGAAGTTACCGAGATTGTTTTGATGATGAAAGAGGGTGATTTTTCTGAGCGACCCTATTTTGAGCCAAAAAATCCTAATTTGGTGGAACTGAAAAAAGTTTTTCTTGAACTTATGGAGTTGATTAGCGAGAAGATTAAAGAGCAGACAACTTCACTCGAGCGACTCAACAGCTCCTTAGAAGATAAGGTCTTTGAGCAAACCATTGAGCTGCAAAACCAAGTAGAAATTGTCACCAAAGCAAGAGATGAAGCAATTCAGGCACAGGTGATGAAAGATGAATTTTTAGCCAATATGTCGCATGAAATTCGTACCCCGCTCAATGGTATTTTAGGTTTTGTTGCCATTTTGAAAAAACAGATAAAAGATGAAAAACAGTTAGAATACATTCGTGTAATCGATGAGAGTGGAAAATCTTTGCTGACTATTATTAATGATATTTTAGATTTTTCAAAAATACAGAGTGGAAAATTTATCATCGATAAGCATCCAACTGAAATTGTTGCATCGATGAGTGATGTTGCCATGCTGTTTGCTTCAAAAGCTTATGAAAAAGATCTGCTTTATGCTGCATTTATAGACCCGAAAATACCACAGCTTTTAAAAGTTGATGTGACACGGGTGAAACAGATTGTCTCAAATTTACTCTCAAATGCAATCAAATTTACTCCTCATTTTGGAGAGGTGAAAGTGACGGTTCTTTTTAAAAATGGGGAACTTATCATAGGGGTTCGTGATAGTGGCATAGGTATTTCAAAAGCCAACCAGCAAAAAGTTTTTTCTGCGTTTACACAGGCAGATGGTTCGACCACGAGAAATTATGGAGGGACAGGGCTTGGACTCTCTATATCTTCTAATTTAGCTGAGTTAATGGGTGGAACATTGACACTTGAGAGTGAAATTAACAAAGGCTCAACTTTTACACTTACACTCCCTTGTGAGGTCATAGAAGCAAAACCTTCTCTCTATTTTGAGCCAAAAGTGCTGCAAAATATTCGTTTTGGGATTTTAAATGATTGTGGTGTTTGTCAAATACGCTTGCGATTATTGCGTAATTATTTGCAAGCTTTTGGAATTGAAAATGTTGTAGAACTTGAGCATTACACACAAGAGGGGTATGATGTGCTCTTTTTTGCACCAGATGAATCGCATAATGATGCAATTATTGATGCAAAAATTCCTGCGATTGCACTGTTAAAAACAACCCATGTGAAGTTAGCAAATATTGCACATATTCATGCCCTCTATGCTCCATTTACCCCTAAAGAGATAGTGAATGCCATTGATGCAACAGGTGTGCAAAAGGCAGTAGAAAAACCAGTTGAAAGTACAGAAAAGGAGATAGAGTATGAGGGAAGTGTCCTCATTGCTGAAGATAACAAAACAAACCAGATGCTGATTAAACTCTTGATGATGGATTATGGGATTGACTTTACCTTGTCTAATGATGGGGTGGAAGCTGTAGAGAAGTTTAAAGCAGGAAGTTTTGACATGGTGCTCATGGATGAAAATATGCCAAATATGAATGGTATAGAGGCGATGAAGCAGATTAAAGCGTATGAAAAAGAGAAAAACTTAACACCGACACCTATTATTGCCCTCACAGCGAGTGCTTTAGAAACAGATAAGAAAATGTTTCTAAGTGTCGGTATGGATGGTTTTGTTGCAAAACCGATTGAGAATAAAATGCTTGAAAAAGAACTCGATAAGTACCTCAAAAGAGTATAGGGACTGCTAAAAATCCTAGCAGTGCCAGCCCTCCACTGATGAGGGCATAGGGGAGTTGCGTTTGGACATGCTCTATCACTTCACAATCTGCTGCCATTGAAGATATGATGGTGGTGTCAGAGATTGGAGAGCAGTGATCACCAAAGACTCCACCGCTAATCACCGCACCAATAGCAAGCGACACATCAGCATCCATAGTAACTGCCATGGGTACAGCAATAGGCATCATAATGGAAAAAGTCCCCCAAGATGTTCCTGTAGAAAATGAAATGAGCGAGGCAAGTAGAAATATGGCTCCGGCTAAAAAGGAGACATTGATGTTCTCACTTGCAAAAGAAGCGAGGTACTCTCCTGTATGTAACGCTCCTGTCACCTTGCCCATAGCAAAGGCAAAGAGTAAAATAAAAGAGATAGATACAAACCCTTTGGCACCTCTATAAGCGGTTTTTGTGTATGTTTTTAAACTCATGTTTTTTGTAGCGATATAATAGACAAAAGTAAAAAGCAGAGTGCTTAGCATAGTGTAAAAAATAGCACTTGAACCACTCCCTTTTAAGATGTCTCCATCGCCTGTGATGTAGAGAAAAACAAAAACAAGCAAAACCATGAGTGTAATAGGCAAGAGCATATAGAACATATTGGCAACATTTGTGTTGCGTTTTTCTGCTTTATGTGGGTGATAGAGACTTTTTTTCATAGGACCAATGTCCAAAGAAAAATAGATAAAGGCAAAGCTCACCCCAAGGGCAAAGAGTGCATAAAAATTATATTTTAAAGCACTGATGAGTAAGTCAGTGGCATTTGTATGTAAAAATCCAAGTGCTATTTGTGTGTTGATGAGCCCAAGAAGCAGTGCCCCATAGCCATTGAGTATTATGAGTGAACCTATGGGTGCAGATGTTGCATCGCAGACAAAAGCGAGTTTTGCATGGGGAATTTTATATTTGTCACACAAGGGTTTACCAACAGCTCCAGAGACTAAGGCGGTAATGGAAGTTTCAACAAAAATGACAACTCCAAGAAAATAACTCAAAAAGAGTGCAGAACGCTCAGAAGTCACAAGCGATTTTTTGTGTAGAACATATTCAACAAAACCATTGACCCCTCCACTCTTTTCAATGAGTGCCATAATCGCACCTGCTAAAATAACAAAGGCTAAGGTTTTTAAAATCCAAGCTTCTTGTAAAAGGCTGCTAAAAAGTGAAAAGATTGCCAAAAGTGAGTCTACAATGGCAAAATGGTGTAAAATAAGGGTGCCTAAAACAACACCACTAAAGAGAGAAATATTGACATTTTTAGTATAAAGTGCCAAGCCAATGGCTAAAAGAGAGGGTAAAAGCGTGAGGTATGTGAGTTCTATGGTAAAAAACCTTAGAACTCAGTGGCAAGCAGCATTAAGCCAAGACGCCCAAAAGTTTCTTGGTAGAGTTCACACTCTTTGGTTTGGACAACATTAAAGCCAAGTTTTTTGTAAAAGAGTTCCGCTTCTAAGGAACCAATTTCAATGATGGTCTGTGCAATTCTATACCCTTTAAGACGAGCATTGAGCAGGCTTTTTTGCATGAGGGCTTTTAAAACACCGACATCCAAAAAACCCTCTTCTTCTTCCATAAAATCAAACATTAATGTTCTGTTATTGAGGTCAAATTCACAACTATAAAAGACTTCAAGTCTCTCAGCAGCTTTATCGCTGCACCCTAACTCTTCAAGGGCTAAAAGAAATTGTTCACGTGTCGCTATGCGCGGTTCATAGTTACAGAGTGTTCCAACGCTTTTGCCATCGACTTCAGCAAGTAGAAAATTTTTGTAGTGACAATAGTTTTTTGCTTGCGTTTTGGTCAGTGCTTCGAGTTTGTTTAAAACATCAGTCTCTTGTGTCATATCAAATGCAAGATCAAACATACCATATTTTTTTCCAGCTCTTGAACTTTTTAAAATCATTTTTGCTAAAAAAGGAGCATCGTTTTCATTTGCATTGCGTATTTTTATGTTCATAATGTTTTTTCCATCTTTTAAGGTTTATTACTTAATAGTAATAGTACCATACTTTATGATAAAAAGTTTCTTAAATTTACTATGTATTTCAACATTGTTGTTTTCATCCGAACAAATTGTACTTGTTGTGAGTGATGATTTGAAGAGTCCGCAGGCAAAACTTGCATGCTATGAAAATGGAAAAAAAGTTTTTCACACCATAACTGTTAATCTTGGAAAAAATGGCTTAGGCTGGGGTATAGGAGAAGTACCACTCGCACATAATTCAAGTGATGCCATGAAGCAGGAGGGAGATAAAAAAGCTCCAAGTGGTGTCTTTAAACTGGAGTCTGTTTTTGGGTATGCAAGGCATTTGGATTTAAAGATGCCTTATACACATACATCAAAAAATCTCATATGTGTGGATGATAGTGCATCTAAAGATTACAATAAGATTATTGTTGCCAAGGGGAATGAAAAAAGTTTTGAGTTTATGCAACGTGAGGATAATTTGTATAAATATGGCATTGTTGTCGGGCATAATGAAGCAGGTATCAAAAATCGTGGATCGTGTATTTTTTTGCATATTCAAAGAGCAAAGGCTACACCGACAGTTGGGTGTACTTCTATGCAAGAAGCAGATATAAAAAAGATACTCTATTGGCTAGACAAAGCTAAACATCCCCTCTTGATACAGATACCTAAAAGTGCCGCACAAGAGGTGAAAGAGAAGTTTCCTCAGTTAAGAAATTCTAAGCTTCTTTTGTAAGTCTTTCTTAGAGCAAGACTTCATCTAATAAATTTTTGATGGTGAAAAGTTCTGTATTGCTGAGTGAAGCTAATTTTTCTATAAAACGTGCATTATTAATAGCACGAATATTCGCGATAAGCACATCGGAATCTTTTTCAAGTTTTTCTCTTTTGTGTATTCTGTATCTTAGTGGCTCGGCATCATCTATTAAGGATGTTGTGAGCGGTAAGATTATGGTAGTAGGATAATCTCCGCTGTTAAGTTCATCATTTTGTAAAATAAGTGCTGGACGGATTTTTCCTATCTCGTTGTTCTTTTTTATTGGATTGAGATTGATAAGCCAAATCTCTCCTCTATAAGCCGTCATTCAATGTGTCTTCTAGTATTTTATACTCGTTTAGGTCACTTCTAGCTGTTTTTTTCATGGCTTTTTGCATGCGTGTGCTTTGGTTTTTTTCGAGTTCTTTTGCATAAAATCGTATCGCTTCTCGTATGACATCACTTTTTTTCTTATGAAAACGTTCTGTCATAGAAGTTAAGAGTTCTGTTAATTCATCATTTAGTCTTACTGTAGCTAGCATTAAAGACTCCTCTGTATTATGTATTACAGTATTATAACGTATCTTTAACCATTTTGTCTTTCGCTTCAATCCCCATAAGAGAGAGTCCTGTTTTAATGCTGAGTGCAACGACTAAGAGGAGTTTGAGGAGTTTTGCTTCATCTTCTGTGCCTATCATACGAACATCATAGTAAAACTTATGTAAAGAAGCTGCGAGAGATTTTAAATACTCAGGGAGTTTTTGTACTTGACGCGAAGTAAAAGCATCTTCAACAACTTCAGGAAGTAAAAGGGCATCAAAAAGGAGTGTATCTGCATTTTCACCTAAGTTTTTAAGGCTTGTATTTTCTATATCTTCTTTAGAAACAGTTGCTTTAGATAAAAGTGTTTGAATGCGAGCATGGGCATACTGAATGTAAAAAATAGGGTTTGAACTATCTTGCTTTTTAAACTCTGCAAGGTCAAACTCTAAGGCAGTATCACTTTTTTTAGATGCAAAGATAAAACGCAGGGCATCGCTTCCTATCTCCTCGACTATATCGCTCATAAGTATGACATTTCCCGCACGTTTACTCATTTTGTAAGGTTCGCCATCTTTTAAAAGAGAGACCATTTGTGCTAAAAGGACTTCGAGTTTTTTTGAGTCATAGCCCAAAAACTCTATGGCTGCATTGACACGAGGAATATAACCATGGTGGTCAGCCCCCCAAATATTAATGTAGTGATCGTATCCACGTTCAAACTTTTGGTTGTGGTAGACAATATCTCCAGCAAGATAGGTTGGACGCCCATCATCGCGAACAACGACTCTATCGTGGTCATCGCCTTTTGATTCAGACTTTATCCAGAGTTTATTATCTTTTTCATATACATTATCGCCCATCTTTTTCATGACTCGCTCCCAGTCACTATAGAGGCTCGATTCATTGACAAAAGTATCGAAGTGAATGTTGGTGTTGGCAAGAGAATCGACGATTATTTCCATGACTTTCTCTTTTGCCCACATTGCAAGTTCTTTTTGGCGGGATGTATCTGAGAGTATCTCAATGCCAAAATGTTCTTTTGCCCCATTGGCTAAATCTTCAAGGTAGTCACCTCTATAATAAGACTCAGGGTATTTGACATCTGTTTCACCTAAGATGTTTTCACGAGCATAGAGTTGAATTGAGAGACCAAGTAGGTCTATCTGATTTCCTGCATCATTCACATAGTACTCTGCTGTAATGTCATAGCCCAAATGTTTTGCTAATCGGTAGAGGGTGTCACCATATACAGCACCACGAGCATGCCCAATATGTAAAGGTCCTGTAGGGTTTGCAGAGACAAATTCTAAAAGTATTTTTTGATTGTTTTCTTGTGTTGCAAATGCTGTTGGGTTATTAAGTGCCCAAGAAGCATACTCTGCTAAAAAGTCTTCACTCAAACGAAAGTTTAAGTAGCCTTTGACAGATTCTACACTAGAAAATTCTGAGGAGTTTTGAAATGAACTTGCTAAATCTTGCGCAATAATCATAGGAGATTTACGAAGTTCTTTGGCAAGAGAAAATGCAATAGGTGTTGCAAAGTGACCAAAAGAACGGTCACGTGGCTTTTCTAAAACAACCTCACGACCCAATTTTTCGCGCAAGAGCGCCGATACACGTTGTTTCAAAGCTTATGCTTGTGTTGTTGATTTTGGAGCTTCTGTTGCAGCAGTTGTTTCACTCGCTTCAACTTCTTTTGGAGCATCTTTTGCTACTTCTGTAGCATCATCTTTCATTTCAGCTTTAAAGTTTTTGATACCTTTTCCAAGACCTTTTGCTAAATCAGGTATTTTTTTTGCACCAAATAGTAAAACGACAATTCCAAGTATTAGTAATAATTCAGTAGTTCCAGGCATGCCCATAGAAAATCCTCTTCGTTAAATTTTTTGTAATTATAGCTTAATTTTCTAAATTTTCCCATTTATAGACAAAATCATTAATCTGATCAAGTGGTTTTTTGAGTCTTGCGACATGGGCAATTTGCAGGAGCTGTTTTGCTGCTGTTTCTAAAGAGTCGTTAATGATTAAAAAATCATATTCAGAGACCCTTTGTATCTCAAGTCTTGCCATTTTTAGACGCCGCTCAATTACTTCTTGTGTGTCTGTTGAGCGATTGGTGAGACGATTTTTAAGTTCAGAGAGTGTGGGTGGGGAGATAAATACAGAGGTTGTAATATCTCCGAGCCTATTGGTAATGGCACTATTACCCTGCACATCAATGTCAAAAAGAACAAGTTTTCCCTCTTCTAGGGCTTGTTTAACAGGTTTTAAAGAGGTACCGTAGTAGTTTCCATGCACAAGAGCATACTCTAAAAACATATCTTCTTCTATATCTTTTTTAAACTCTGCTTCATCGACAAAGTAGTACTCAACACCATCTGTTTCGCCTTTGCGCATAGGACGAGTTGTGGTGGAGATAGAAAAATAGTAAGAGCCTATATCATGTTCGATTTTTTTAATTAAAGAACTTTTTCCTGCACCACTTGGACCTGAGAGTACAAGGACTGCCCCATTTGTTTGACTCATGAATTCTCACCTAAAGTGATGTTTATGTTTATTTTCATCCCCTTGAGTGAAGCGGCGACATTTTTGTCACTGAGGGCTGCGAGAAGATTTTTGAGTGCTTCGACACCATCATGTGTTTCTTCTAAAACTTCTTCTTCTATTTCAGGTTCTTCTTCAATGGCAGGCTCAGGCTCAATCTCTTCTTCCTCTACATCATCTTCTTCTATTTCTTCACCAATAGCTAATTTTAAATCTTTTGAACTCAGTTGGTCAAAAGAGTTGATTTCATTTTCGGCTATCTCTAAGAGGGTCTCTTCGCTTACTTCTTCTTCTAAATCTTCTGGGCTGAGTTCTCCTACTGCTGCTTCAATTTGATCTTCTATGTTCATATCTTCGCTCATTGCATCTACTAATGTTTCTGCTTCCAAATCATTTTCGACTACATCTTCAAGGCTTTCTTCTTCCAAATCAAAAGCATCCTCAAAGCTATCTGTTTCTAAACTCTCTTCTGGAACATTCTCAGATTCTAAATCAAAATCTTCTTCAATTGTATCGTCTATTTCTAAGTTCTCTTTTTCTTCTTCGACTAGCTCTTCTTCCTCTATGCTAGCTGTTTGTGTTGCTTCACTTTCGAGTTCCACATCATTTTCGAGTACCTCTTGAAGCGTATCATCTTCTTCCAAATCAAAAGCATCCTCCAAGCTATCTTCAAGTTCTAAATCAAAATCTTCTTCGACGAGTGCTTCTTCCTCTTTAGCATCTGTTGGTGTTGCTTCAGTTTCAAGCTCTAAGCCATCTTCGAGTTCCAAATCAAGTTCGTCATCGAGTTCTATGTTGTTTAAATCAAGCTCATCATCTAAATCATCAAATTCATCACTGGTTTCATCAAGAAGGTCTTTGACTTTTTGTGCTTCGTCATCATCTAAAACACTTTGTGTAGGTGGTGCACTTAAGTCAATCTCTTCTTCAAAATCATCTTCAAGTGTATCTATATCATCAAGTGTTTCAATTGGCTCAAGTTCTTCAATCGGCTCTTCTGCCGGCATAGCTTCCATCTGCTGCACATCTTTTGCGATAGAAGAGAAAAGTTCCACTAAATCTGTGGGTAAAAAAGGCTTTTTTAAAACATCATTAAAGCCCTCTGTCGTTTGCGTGTCTCGTGCACAGATAAATAAAGAACTTTTATATGTTGTTTTTTCTTGGATAAGGGCAAAAATATCATCGCTGTAGAGTGTGTCATCAATAACAAGTAAATCATAACTCTCTTTTGTAATGTTTTCAACACTATCAACAACATCAAGTGTATCGGAGGTTTTTTGGGCACTGAGGGTTACAAGCTTATTGACTACAGGGTTCTCGTTAAGAAGCAGTATGTTCATGTGGATACCTTTAAATTTGAGCTAAAATCATCATTTCTATATTGTAGCGAAAAAAAACTTATACCAATCTCCACTAAGAACATGATATTTAAATAAAAGAGAAGCTATTAGCTGCAAGGCAGACTGTCGCAGGAGCTACTTGTAGCTTCAAGTGGAGTCTAACGAAGTCAGATGATAGCTTCTCTTTTACCCAAAGGGCGAGTATATTACAGCATATTACTTCGTTAAAAGAGTTTGAAACTACTAGTAGTTCCTGTACTCTTTTGCCTTGTACTACACTGTAATATACTCGTTTAAATAGCATGTTCTTAGTGGAGATTGGTATGAAAAAGCATCTCTAATGCATTAAATGCGTCTTGCATTTGACCTTTGACTATCAACATAGTTGCACTAAAGGTTGCAACAAGCACAGCAAACGCAACCATAATTTTAATAGGAAAACCTATGACGAGGAGATTAAATTGTGGCATGGTTTTCATCAACATGCCAAAAATAACATCTTGCAACCAAGAAAGGGCAATAATGGGAAACGCAATCATAAAACCAACCAAAAACATATGGGAAGCGGCATGAATGATATAATGATACATATGGGGTGCTAAGATAAATCCACCAAGGGGAACGGTTTTGAGAGAACTATCTATAAAAAGAAGCATCCAATGATGTAGGTCGAGAGCAAAAAGAATCATCAATGACATAAGTGATAAAAATTGCGAGACAATAGGCATAGAGACACCCGATTGGGGGTCAATGGCACTTGCCATAGAAAAGCCCATCATAAAGGAGATTTGTCCTCCTGCAAAAGTAATGACATTGTATGCAAGTTGCAGTACAATCCCAACAGCTAAACCTAATAAAAGTTCACTGAGTATAGCAAGTACAATATTTGGTACAGTAATCGTGATGGCAAGTGGGGGCATGGAGTTGTAAAAAACTACACTAAAAAAGAAAGCCAAAGAAGCTTTGATATTCATAGGAATATTTTTATGTGAAAATATGGGTGTTGCCATAAAGAGGGCACCAAAACGAAAAAAAAGCAAGACAAATCCGACAATATTTGTTTCGTTAAATATGACTGCCCATTGCATTGTTTTACTTTATTTGTATGAGGGATTTGTTTTCTAGTTTGTAAACTTTATCGCAAAGGTTTGCCAAAGCTGTGTCATGTGTTACAAGGAGCATGCCTGCATCATTTTTTTTGGTGTATTCAAAAAAAAGTTCCATAACCTCATGGGCTGTTTGGGTGTCAAGGTTGCCTGTGGGCTCATCCGCAAAGATGAGTTTTGGCTTTTTTGTCAAAACACGAGCGATGGAGACACGCTGCTGTTGTCCTCCTGAGAGTTCTGTCACTTTTTGTTGCATCGTCTCTTGTATATGGAGTTGCGCTAAAAGATTTTCATCAATAGATTGTTGCGATAAAAGCTTTGCTACTTCTAAGTTTTCATAGGCACTAAAACCTTTAAAAAGATAGTGCGATTGAAAAACAAGACCAAGGGAGTTGCGTTTGAGTGTGGCGAGTTCTGAACTTTTGAGTTTATAAACATCTTTGCCAAGGATTTTTACCTCGCCTTTGTTTGGTTGCAAAAGGCTTGCGAGTATATGTAAAAGTGTGGACTTTCCGCTACCACTCATTCCAACAATAGCAATAGATTCATGTGTGTTAAGTTCTAAAGATACATTTGAAAAGAGTTCACATTCAAAAGTATGTGAAAGCTGAGTGGCTTGGAGGAGTTTCATGGCTAAGCGAGAAGCTTAAGCCATTTGTGCCGCAACTTCCGCTGCGAAATCGTCTTCTTTTTTCTCGATACCTTCACCAACTTCAAGACGAATAAAGTCAGTAATCTCAGCAGTTCCACCGAGTGCTTTTGCAGCATCTTCAATTGCTTGTGCAACTGTTTTTTTGTCATCAAGAACATACGCTTGGTCAAGAAGTGCTTGTTCTTTATCTAATGTTGTATTGTCAGTAACAAAACGTGCTAAAGAACCAGGAATAATTTTGTCCCAGATTTTTTCAGGTTTGTTTTGTGCTTTAAGTGTCTCTTTGATGTCTGCTTCAGCTTGTGCCATCACTTCATCAGTGAGTTGCATCATTGAAACATACTTTGGTACATTTTTTAAAGGTTTTTTCAAGCGAGCAAGTTCTTCATTCTCTTTTTTAATCGCTTCAATTCTTCCTTTTGTTTCACTCTCTACATACTCCGCATCAAAATCTTTGTAAGAAAGTGTTGATGGTTTCATTGCAGAAGCATGCATTGCAATTTGCTTGAGTGTATCTCTGATACCTTCAGCAGTTTTTGCACTGTCACATTTTGCTTTTACAATTACTGCAATACGGTTGTTTGAGTGTACATATGCATTCATTGCTACTGTATCATCTTCAGCTTCTAATGTTCCAAAACGGCGAAGCTCAATTTTTTCACCAATTTTTGCAACAGTTTCTGTGAAGTACGTACCAAACTCACTTGACATTACCTCTGCAACATCTGATGGGTTTTTCGTGTAAACTTCTTCTGTAGTTTTAAGTACGAGGTTTTGGAAACCTTCGTTTTTAGAAACAAAGTCAGTTTCAGAGTTGATTTCAACAACAGTTGCTTTAGAGAAATCATCAGAAATTTTGAGCCCTACAAGCCCTTCTGCTGCAACTCTATCTGCTTTTTTCGCTGCTTTTGCTATACCGCGTTCTTTTAAAAGTTCTGTTGCTTTTGCCATGTCTCCATCAGCTTCAACTAAAACTTTTTTACAATCCATCATCGGTGCATCAGTTGCTGAACGCAACTCTTTTACCATTGCTGCTGTAACTTTTGCCATAATTATGCTTCCTCTGTTGCTGCTACTTCTTCAGTTGCAGGAGCTTCTTCTTGTGCTACTTCTTCAGTTTGTTCTTCTTCCTCTGGTGCATCTGCGAGGGCTTTTCCTTCGTTGATAGCTGCTGTCATTTCACGACAGAAAAGTTGAATAGAACGGATTGCATCATCATTCCCTGGGATTGGGTAATCAATAAGATCAGGATCACAGTTTGTGTCAAGTGGTGCAACGATTGGGATGTTTAAACATCTTGCTTCTAAAACAGCGATGTGCTCTTTAACTGCATCTACAACAAATAACATATCTGGAAGTGTTTTCATGTTGCGAATACCACCAAAATACATTTCAAGTTTCTCTTTTTTACGAGAAAGCATTAATGCTTCTTTTTTCGTAAGAAGATCAATTTGACCATTTTCTTGCATTTGTGTAATCACATCAAGTTTACGGATAGATTTTTGAATAGTTGGGAAGTTTGTAAGCATACCACCTAACCATCTGTTATCTACATACGGCATATTACAAGCGATTGCCGCTTCTCTTACAGAGTTACGTGCTTGTTTTTTTGTACCAACAAAAAGAACAGTTTGCCCTTCAGCAGCAGCATCCATAACGATTTTATAAGTATTACGGAAATAACGTAAAGTTTTTTGTAAATCAATAATATAAATGTTTTTACGAACACCAAAGATGTATTTTTTCATTTTTGGGTTCCAACGACGTGTTTGGTGTCCGAAGTGTACACCACATTCTAAGAGGTCTTTCATAGTTACCATAGGGTATCCTTAAAGGTTGTTTTTCAAACCAGAAATTTGCTAGTTGGCTTCGAGAATGTCGGACAAGATCCACTAAAAAGCGGGTTGCACTAACTTTTGACATAATCTGTGAATATTTTCTTGTGTGTAACAGAAGAAAAATCGTGGAATTATATCGAAAGTTTGTTTAAACCTTGCATAAATTTTTCAAACTCTTTGGCTGGAAGTGGTTTGGAGTAGTAGTAGCCTTGTATCTCATCACAGCCTTGCGTTTTGAGGTAGCCTAGTTGTTCTACTGTTTCTACACCTTCGGCAATGGTTGTGAGTCCTAAACCTTTTGCCATGGAGATGATAGAATTGACAATGGCTTTATCGTCTGTATCGTTGAGAATATCACGAACAAAAGATTGATCGATTTTGAGTTTATAAACTTTAAATTTTTTCAAATAACTTAAAGAAGAGTAGCCTGTTCCAAAATCATCAATAGACATGCGAATCCCTCTTGCATGGAGTGCATTCATAGTCTCTATGACATACTCAGGATTTTTCATTGCAACCCGTTCTGTGAGTTCAAGTTCTAAGTACTGTGGTGCTAATGCTGCCTCGTTGAGTATATCCTCAACCCATTGCACGATGTTTGGATTGCGAAATTGCACGGCTGAGATATTGACAGCAATGAGCAGTGGTGTCTGTTTTGCATCGATCCACTCTTTTGCCTGTCGTGTTGCCTCTTTTAACACCCACTCTCCTATAGGAATGATGAGCCCATTTGCTTCAGCAATAGGAATAAACTCATCAGGAGGGACAAAACCTAATTGTGGATGTTTCCAGCGAATGAGGGCTTCTGCACCTACGAGTTCTTGCGTTTTTGCATCCACTTGTGGCTGGTAATAGACTTCGAGTTCCTTGTTTTCAATAGCATGATGCATCTCATTTGAGAGTTGGAGGTGTCGGCTTGCTACTTCGTGCATCTCTTGTGTGTAAAAATGGTATCGGTTTTTTCCCTCTTCTTTTGCCTTATACATTGCGGTGTCTGCGTTTTTGGCTAAGAGTTCCAAGCTCTCTCCATTTTCTGGGTAGATGCTAATGCCAATAGAGAGCGAGGTATGGAGCTCTTGTGCTTCATAGAAAAAAGTTTCTGCTGTAACCTCTAAAAGTTTTTGTGCTATTTGTGAGGCAGCTTTGGCATCTGTGTCTGGAAAAAGGAGTAAAAACTCATCACCACCCTGTCTGGTAATGATGTCTTCATCACGAGAAACAGTTTGAAATCTTCGTGCAACTTCTTGTAAGAGAATATCGCCTACAGAGTGTCCTAAAGTGTCATTAATTTCTTTAAAATTATCGAGGTCTATAAACATGAGGGCAAAGTGTTCTTGGGAGCGTTCACTTCGGCTGAGTATTTGTGTAAAGTGGGTTTCAAAAAGGGAACGGTTTGCAAGTTGTGTGAGCGGGTCATAGTTTGCAAGTTGGTAAATGTGTGCATCACTCTCTTGTTGGCGTTGTTCTTTTTTGAAATTATCGAGGGCAAAATTGAGTTCTGATTGCATTTTTTCAAAGAGTTTACGAATTTTGGCTGTGAAGTACTTACCTGCTTGGGAGTAGATGACTAGAACAGCTATGACATTTCCCTCTTGTTGCAGCGGAATCCCCACTGCACTGGCTAAGTTGTATTTTTTGGCGGCTGCATGCCAAGGGGTGCTTTTGAGAGAATTTTGAAAATCCATAAAGTATTGAATTTCTCGTGTGAGGTAGGCTTGTCCTGCAGGACCTTTGGCTAAAGGGCTTTGTGGGTCTATGGAAAGGTGCAGAGAGTTGATATACTCCGCAGCTTCACCCGCAACACTACAAATTTCAAACTCTTGAGTCTCTTGGTTTGGTACTCCTATCCAAGCAAGGGTAAATTCTCCATATTTGACGGTATCTGTGCAGACTGTTTGAAAGAGTGCTTCTTGCGTTTTTGCATGAATAATGGCTTGGTTGGAGTGACTCAGCAGGGCATAAATACTGTTTGGAATTTTTTTCTTTTGTGTAAACTCTGTATGAAAAATACCTTGTCCTATTTGAGAGAGTTGGTGATGCACCTCATGCAGAGGAGCCCCTAAGATGTTAAAGGCAACTTTTTTTAAACGCCATAAAGTAAAGAGTAAGAGAAGAATGTTTAAGGCAAGGAGGACTTTACTTACATTGGCAAAGAATTTTGCATTTTGAACATTTTTTTCTGTACGTTTGTTGAGAAGCTGTGTAAATGCTGCAATAGGTTGCATAATAGCTTTTTTTGCTTGATGGTATGTTGTGTTAAAAAGCAGATGGAGTGCTTCTTCTTGGGCTTCATGAGAATTTGGATGTTCCTCTATGAGTTGCATTGCTTGGTATTCGATTTGTGTGAGGGCATCAGAGTTTTCTTTGGATTTTTGGAGTTTTTCAAACTCTTCGTGTGAAAAACCAGCTTGTCGCATTCTTTGTAAGAGGGAGAGTGGCTGTTTTTCATTTGCACAGGGGCGTTTATCATCAAGCATGACAAGATCCCAGTAGATACTGTCATAGTCGATGGGGCGCGCTTGCAGACCATTGCGTATATTTAAAATTTCTTGGTAGTGTTGTTTGTAAATCGGCTTTTTTGTTGCGACATAAGTACGCACCATGCGGGTTAAGTCATCGGAAGATTGTCGTAACTCTTGAGCAAGCTTCAATGATTCGAGTTGAAATTTTGATGTTTGCTCCAGTTCTCTTTGTGCAAGGGCATATAGAGAAAAAAAGAGCAAAAGAGAAAAAGAAGCAAGCAGTACATAAAAAATATGTTGTTCAATATTGTAAAATAATTGCTTCTTTTGAGACATTTTATTCTCCTTTGCCTTGTAATTCTTGGAGTTTTTCTTTGACTTTGGCGACATGCTCTTTGACACGTACCTTTTCAAAAATAGCTCGAATAACTCCCTCTGGGTCTATAATAAAGGTCGTTCGCACAATGCCCATATACTCTTTGCCATAATTCTTTTTGAGTTGCCAAACGCCATATTCTTGCATCATGTTGGTACTCTCATCACTTAAAAGGGTGATACCCAATGCTTTTTTCTCGATGAAATTACGGTGTTTTTTTGTGCTGTCTGCACTCACACCTAAAATGATGGCATCGAGGTCTGAAAAATCAGGGGCTGCTTCTGTAAACTCACAGGCTTCGGTGGTGCATCCTGGGGTATTGTCACGAGGGTAGAAATAAAGAATAATCCATTTTCCTCGTAAATCACGAGAACATATCTCGACATCATCTTGGTTTGGTAAACAAAACGCAGGGGCTTCTTGGTTGATTGCTAACATATAAATTCCTTTGTATTTTTAAGTAAGAGAGCATAAATAACTATGAAGTTATTTATGCTCTCTTACTTAGCTCATAAAGAGGAGGGTATAGACCCATACTCCCGTAAAAGAGGAGAGCATAATGCCTATAAACGTTTTCATCGCGAGGAGTTTGTGTGGTTTGGAATGGCTTCCGGGGAGTAAACCTTTTGAACGGTTGATATTTGCATTGACAACAGTTCGAATCCAGTAAAAAAGCATCACAAGTGATATAATAATATGGACAACTAAAACAACACCTGCATATAAATGCGAAATGTTACTCGCTTTGATAAAGGCATCAAAACCCCCACCTACACGAACACCATACTCAAAATACCCTAAAACGATTACAGCAACGACAAAAATGATATTTTGAGAAAGTATATGCATTTTGTAATTCTTTTTTTTTGCAAAAATGATGGAACCATAGACAATAAAAGGTAAAATTGCCACAATCAAAGTCACAAAATCCATAAAAAATGGTGCCCGAGTTCCAAGAAAACCCGCTTGGAACATATAACTCATATTTTCTTTCATTCTTCATCTCTCCTTTTTTGATAAAAATAGTAGCCGATGCCTACAAACACTAAAGTAAGTACAACACCAAGCGTAATTTCATGCAGATATTCTGCAATTAAAGCTTGATTTTCTCCAATGATGTAGCCAAGAAGTACAAGTACTAAAGCCCAAATTCCAGCACCTAAGGCAGTAAAGAGGGAAAACTGTGCTAAATTCATACGTGCTAAACCCGCAGGAATAGAGATAAGCTGGCGAATTCCGGGAATGAGACGACCACTAAAGGTAGAAATATGCCCATGTTTTTCAAAGAAGTTTTCCATTTTTAAAAGGGCCTCTTCTTTAATGAAAAAGTATTTTCCATAACGCAGAAGAAATTTTCGTCCTAAGGTCAAGGCTAAATAGTAGTTTATAAAAGCACCAATCATCGAACCTGCTAGAGCTGAGAGCATAATGAGTGCTATGCTCATCTCTCCTTGAGAGGCTAAATACCCCGCAGGAATGAGGACTATTTCACTTGGAAAAGGGATAAAAGAGGACTCAATAGCCATCATTATGAAAATACCAAGATAACCCCAATCAAAGATGGCATCTACTAAAAGTTGTGCGAGTTCATGCATGTGTAAAATCCTTTTGTACTTCTTGTATCATTTGAGAAGCGACATTTATTGTACCATAGGAAAGTAATTTTTTGCTTTTTTCTTCTAAAGGTTCGTCTAAAATTGTAAGAAGTTGCTGTTGTAAGTCACTCTTTTGTCGTTGGCACCAACCCATTTCATTTTTTAAAATAAACGCAGCATTATGAAACTGATGATCCCCTGCAGCATAAGGGTAGGGGATGAAAAGTGCAGGGCATCCATTGGCTGTGAGTTCCCAAAGTGTAGAAGCACCCGCACGAGACACAGCTAAATCTGCACGGCTAATGAGTTTGTCAAGTTCCTGTGTAAAGGCATAGAGTTCTACTGCTATATCGAGTGTTTTGTAGGCATTTTGCACCCGTTGAAAATCTGCTTCTCCTGCTTGATGTATGATGCTAATTTTGCGTTTGACTAACTCAGGGGCAATACTGAGTGCTAAGTCATTAATAGCTTTTGCCCCGTGGCTTCCTCCTAAAAAGATGATAGTGTGGAGGCTCTCTCTTACTCTTGCGTTTTTATAAAAAACCTCTTTGACCGGATAGCCTTTGATGGACGAGTTTGTATCATAAGCAGAGATAAAACTTTTTGCATAGGGTTTTAAGAGGGCATTGAGTCGTCCTGTGAGGGCATTTTGTTCATGAATATAGAGCGGAATTTTACGGCTGAGGGTGGCAAACGCAGCAGGAGCGGCAGAGAAACCGCCAACACTGTAGGTCGCATCTATTTTGTGTTTTTTTAAGAGTTTGCGAGAGAGGAAAAAAGCTTTGAAAATTTTCAGTAGGGCTTTGATTTTGCCAAAACCTTTTTGATTGACAACCCCTGTTGTTTGTAAAAAATAGACTGCTTCAAAGCCACTGTTATGCGCAAAGTATTTTCTATCTTGCCCATGTGTGGAGCCAATAAATATGCATTGGTGTCCCTCTTTTGTTGCCGCCTCAAGGAGAGCCTCGGCTATCATAAGATGCCCGCCTGTTCCACCGCCTGTTATACAGAGTTTCATTTGTCTATTCCTTTTTCCATTTGAGCTTTTTTAGAAGCCATGAGTATCATTCCCACTCCAAACGCAGCACCAAGCATCGCAGAGCCACCATAACTTAAAAAGGGAACAGAGAGTCCTTTAATAGGAGTAATTCCACTGATACCATAGGCATTCACAAGAAAGGAGAAGGCTAAAATAAGCCCAATACCAATGCTAAAAAGATAGAGAGTCTGTTCTTTGGAACGGTTGGCAATTTTAAAGATGCGGTGTAAAATGAGCAAAAAAAGTACAACAACACCAAGCACACCAAAAAAACCAAACTCTTCAGCGAGTCCTGCTAAGATGAAGTCGGTATGCACTTCTGATAAAAATCCAAGTTTAAAAGTACCATTGCCAAGACCCACTCCAAAGAGCCCACCATTATGAATGGCATTGAGGGAGTGTCCTATTTGGTAGGGTTCGACTTCTACTGGGACTCTGAGTTTGTCTGCAATGGAGTCAGGCAAAAGTCCAAGAACGGAGTTTTGTGCAAGCGACCACCACGATTTTATACGCAAAATTCTATGGTGTGCAGTGACAATAAATATGACTACAGCGGTAAAAATTCCTCCTAGAATACTAATAAAAAACTTAAAACTACTCCCTGCAAAAATAAGCATAAATAGAAGTGTTAAACCTAAAACAACCACTTGCCCTAAATCTTTTTGTAAAAACGCAATGATAAACATCGCTCCTACAAAAACAACACCATAGGGGATAAAACGCTTAAACTCATTAACGAGTCCCATCCCTTGATGGTGCCCGAGTTTGCGCGAAAAACTCCAAGCTAAAAAATAGATAAAGCCGACTTTAAAAAACTCTACAGGGGCAAGAGAGAAGCCTGCGACTTTTATCCAG
The DNA here is from genome assembly GCA_015487265.1 of Sulfurimonas sp. Lineage (GTDB taxonomy): Bacteria > Campylobacterota > Campylobacteria > Campylobacterales > Sulfurimonadaceae > Sulfurimonas. The sequence continues at coordinate 19,980 of WFQD01000236.1, forward strand.
CGTTTGGCACCGCCTACTTCTGAGACTAAACTTGTGGGTAAAAAAGGCATAGCAATCATGAGTGCTAAAGAGCCTAAAAAGAGGGTAAAACCTATGGGACTGAGCCATTTGTCAGGGTTGAGCAGGGAGAGGGTAAACATAATGGTTAAACTCAAAACACCAAAAATGGCTTGACGCAGGGCAAAGTGAAACTCGTTGGTGTGAAAAAGCAGGGTGACATAGACAGAGAGGGAGTAAGAGAGAATAATGCTTATTCCAATGAGTATGGCAACAAGGGTAAATAATTTTCTATCTGCCATAGATTCACACCTTACTGGAGTTGGTTGATTTTAAGGACAAATTCTACTTCAGGTTTGGAGATATGTAACTCTTTTGAAATAGTCTCTACAGAGACACTTTGCTTAAATAAAGAGATGATTTTTTCATCATCATTGCCATGGATAGAGGAGGGAATGGAAATCTGTTTCACACCACTCTCTAGATTGGCGACTCGGGAGTTGAGTTCTGCTTCTATATAATTGATGTTTTCTTGGAGCTGTTTCATCCCTTGTGAAAAAGGGTTAATCATGTCATAGACACTGCGTTCAATCTCTTCGTATATCTCTCTATCGCTCATGCGTTGGGAATTTTTGCTGATATTTTTTTGTGTCTCTTCAAGCTTTTTTTTCAGATAAAAAATTTCTCGATTGAGCTCTTCTGCTGCAGAGGCAACTGAGCGGATATTTTTGGTGTAGTTGGCATCTTTTGTAAAAACATAATACAAAAGATAGAGAATAATGCCTGCCATGAGGACAATAATATACTCAATATGAAATTGTGAGAGGTCTATTTGGGGGATATTCATGATTTTTTCTCTTTCATCTCACGAATAAGGACACGCTCGCGTGCCGTCATATAAGCAGCCCACTCTTTTTCATCTCTTTCATGAATTTTGCTAAATTGGGCGAGTGTTTCACTCTGTGCTGTAAAAAAGACACCGACATCACGTTTAGGGTGCACAGGCATTTCAATACGCGCATAATACGTAGTGCCTTTGACAAAAAGCGGCTCTTCAATGCGAAAATGTTCAAAACCAATGGCATCAATATTTGCGGCATCTGTGAGTGAGACGCGTTTTGGCTGTTCATTTTTTAAGAACATTTCAAGGGCATCTATTTTGTTGTGTAATTCGACGATGAGTTGGAGTAAAACAGGGTCTGTGTCGGCAGTTTCCCCTTTGGCTTTGGCAAGTTTGAGCCATTGTTGGATGGCATTTTCATCAGATTCGCTGAGTTGGTGATACTCTCTTTCAAAAAGTTCTTTATCTTGCGAAATTTCACTAAAAACAAGACTAATCGGAGCAGGAACTAAACGCGGCTGGCTCATGCAAAGACCTTATCTAAAATAATGAGAGCAAAAAATGCAATGCCTAAATAGCCGTTGATGGTAAAAAAAGCACGGTCTATTTTTGTAAAATCTTTACGGACTAAGTACTGCTCATAGGCTAAAACAAAACCACTGCCAAACGCAGCGACAAAGGCAAAAAAACCAAGCCCTGCAACCCAAACAAACAAAATCCAAAAGATGACACTCAGCCCATGAAAAAGAGCAGAGATAAAGAGTGCCGCCTCTGCACCAAATTTTGAAGGGATGGAGTGGAGATTTTTTTCTTTGTCAAAGTCCATATCTTGCATAGAGTAGAGTAAATCAAAACCTGCCACCCAAAAAATAACACCTAAACTCAAAAGCACCGACCACGGAGGAATAGTTGCTAAAACTGCCACGACCCCAGCGATAGGGGCAAGCCCTAGGGAAATACCTAAAATAACATGGGCTAAAGAGGAGAAACGTTTAAAATAAGAGTAAGAACCTAAAACAATTAAAATAGGAATACTCAAAGCAAACGCAAGAGCATTAATCATAAACGCAGCGACAATAAAAAGCAGGGCATTGACCCCAATAAAAATAAGAATGCTCGTACTGTCGAGTCGCCCATCTACATTGGGGCGGTTTGCTGTGCGGGGGTTTTGTGCATCAATGTCACGATCGGCATAGCGATTGACCCCCATGGCAAAGTTACGGGCACTTAAGGCTGCGACAATACCAAGCACGAAAAGCCCAAAGCCAAACCAACCATCTGCAGCAACGACCATCGCAATAAAAATAAAAGGGAGTGAAAATATGGAGTGCTCAAACATTACGAGTTCATTAAAATCTTTGGCTTTTTTGATGAATCTATCCATGTTTTTTCCTCTGGCTATTCTTTTGGCTTATTCTACCCAAAGTTGTTTTAAAATGATATAATAGTGCTATGAAACAAGTGGCAATAATAGGACCAACAGCATCAGGAAAGAGTGATTTAGCCATCCAATTTGCACAAAAAATGGATGCGTACATTCTCTCTATAGACTCTTTGAGCATCTATAAAGAGATAGATATCGTGAGTGCCAAACCCTCACAAGAGGAACTTTTGAGTGTAAAACATTTTGGCATAAATGAGTTATACCCAGATGCATATTTTAGTGTGGATATTTTTCGAGATTTGTACCAGACAAGCTTGCAAAGATGCCAAGCAGATGGTAAAAACCTTGTGATTGTTGGGGGGACTTCCTTTTATCTTAAATCTTTAATCGATGGCTTGTCTAAAATACCCGCTATATCTGAAGATGTTAAAAAACGCGTGAAACAAAAAATGCACAATTTGCAAGCTGTTTATAAGGAGTTGGTGCAAATAGATAGTGCCTATATGCATAAAATTGCCTCCAGCGACAGGTATAGAATAGAAAAAGCACTTTTGATTTATGAAGCATCGAGTCTTGCTCCCTCTGCGTGGTTTTTACAAAATCCTCCACAAAAAATTATACAAAACCTGCCGATATACAACATAGAAGTCTCACGAGAAGTTTTGCGCGAACGCATTCGTAAACGCACACATAAAATGTTTGCGATGGGTTTAGTAGATGAGGTGAGTTTTTTGGAGCAAAAATATACCCGTTTACCCCATGCAATGGGAGCGATTGGGATTGTTGAGGTTTTGGAGTATTTGGATGCAAAAGTAAGCAAAGAGCAGATGCTTGAAAACATCATTACCCATACTGCCCAGCTTGCAAAACGCCAACAAACATTTAATAAAACACAGTTTCGTGAGCTTATAAGTGCACCACTTGAAGATTTGGAGGGAATGGTATGAATATTTTAATTGTAGAAGATGATGCGGTGAGTGCAAAGCAGTTAGCCCAACTTTTAAAGAGTGAAAAGTATCGTTGTGATATTGCCTTTGGCTATAAAGAAGCTCAAGAGTGTATCGATAAAAATATGTATGCTTTGATTTTACTTGATTGGAATTTGGGTGATGGCGATGGGCATACACTTTTGCAAGAACTGCGTGATTTGGAGATTAAAACACCGGTGTTAATGCTCTCAGCAAATGCTGCTGTCGATGATAGAGTGGCTGTTTTAGATAGTGGGGCAGATGATTACTTATGTAAACCCTACTCCTCTGTGGAGTTGTTAGCCCGCATTCGAGCTTTACTTCGTCGTGAGAGTACACAAAAAGTGAGCCTCATTGAGATAGCACCCTGCAAGCTTGATTTAGTCAAAAGAGTTGTTTTTATGGATGATACAGAGGTACAACTCACCGCTGCAGAATTTGACCTTTTAGAACTTTTTATGCAAAACCCAAATCAAGTCCTTACCCGTTACCAGCTGAGTGAACATATCAATAAAGATAATTATAGTGTCAAACATAGCAATCTTGTAGATGTGCACATTAAAAACCTGCGTAAAAAATTAGGCAACAAAGAGTTTATACAAAATGTACGCGGTGTTGGGTATAAAGTAAATAAATCTTCATAATATCTTCATTTTAGAAAGTTAGGATAGTCAAAATAGTAAGGAATTGCCATATGTTTGTGAAACTACTTCTTCTCTTTTCGCTTCTCTCAAGCCTGTTTGCAGAGACATCTTCCTCAAAATACATACTTGGAGAAGGAGTGCAGGTTGCTCAGTTACCACTCTATGTTGGGGGTTATTTTTCAGCAGATTATCGGGGAATAGATGGGAACAACACATACCGTTTGAATGATTTGGCACTGCTCTCTTATGGAGCTTATAGTAAATTTTCTTATCTTGCAGAGATAGAGTATAAAAACTTTTATCTTTACAATGAAAACGCAGGTAAACATACAAGCTCACAAGATAGGACATTGCATACAGAGCGACTTTATATGCATTATGATTTTAATGAAAACAGTGCTGTTACTTTAGGAAAATACAGCACTCCCGCAGGTTTTTGGAACTTGTTGCCCATAAATGTTTTACGCGAAACGACATCTATACCACAAAGTACAAATCTTCTGTTTCCAAAATTTACGACAGGTCTGTTATGGAGTTATAAAAATTATGGCAATGCTACCTTCAAAGTGGATGTTATCGCACAAAATAATGCCGATTTAGACCCGACATACAATAATTATAAACTTGATGAACATTATGCATTGGGGCTGAGTTATGAGAAAAATGATTTGGCACTGAAAGTAAATTTTGGTTTTTTTGATGGTCGCCCTGCTAATAATGTTTCAAAATCACTGTACTACTATATGGCATCGCTGAAGTATGCGACAAATAGTGTGGAAATTTTAGCAGAACTTGGTTCGCAAAAATCAACCCATGTGTATACTACAAAATATGCAGGCTATTTGCAAGGTGTCTATAAACTCACCCAAAAGCATGCAGCTGTTTTACGTTTGGAATCATACGATGATAGTGTACATGGCATCAAAGAGGAGATTGGGATTTTGGGTTACTCCTATCGACCTTTATATCCAGTATCTTTTAAGGTGGAGTATCAGTTGCACTCCTTGCATCAAAATAATCAAGTGCAATGCTCTATATCGGTACTCTTCTAATGCTGCGTTTTCTCAAGTACTGCCTTTTTCTTTTGCTTGTTACAGACTTGAGTGCCAAAGAGTATGCGGTTGTGGCTTCTTTTACAACACCACCTTTGACACAAAATCAAGTACGGGCACTTTTTTTGAAAAAGAGTGAGTATCTTGGGGATACAAAAATTGTTCCACTCAATCTTGCCTTAGGAAATCCTATTCGTAGTAGTTTTGAGAAAAAAGTGTTGCATATGAACCGTTCGCATCTCAAAAGCTACTGGACACGCCAACACTACCTTGGGCATAGACCGCCCATTAGTATGAAATCGCAAAAGAGTATGCAGGTTTTTATAAAAAATGTGCATGGAGCCATAGGCTATGTTTCGTTTGAGAACATAGTAAAGGGTTTGCATATTTTATATAGATGGAGTGATGAGTAATGTTTTTTGCTAAAATCAAAAAATCACTGCGTTTACAACTCCTTTTTAATCTTTTGTTTGTGAGTCTTTTCCCTTTTGCACTGCTGTTTACGTACACGGTTGTTTCTATGCAAAGTAAGATTGTCCAGCAATCCATTACGCAACAGTATAAAAGGGTGCAAACCATTGCAGGTTTGATGGATGGGCATCTACAATCTTTACAAAAAGAGTTGCATTTTTTGGCATCTTTAGATTTGATGGATGATATCTTAGCAGAAGATATTGATAAACGTGTCTCTATTTTACTCGCAAAAAAAGCGAGTGATTTAGGAGCAGGTGTAAGCTTGATGGCGGTGAGCCCCTCTGGTGAGATTGTGGCTGCAAGTAAAGATACTTTACGCAACACACAGTTTATGTTTTCTTTTGATAAAGCAAAGAATTTTACCATTGAAAAGGGGAAACTCTTTCTTTATACACAAATACATGCCTCCTTTAATCCAAAAAAAATTGTAGGCTATTTGCTCCTTCGCTATGATTTAACACAGTTAGATAGATATCTCGCACATGAAGCATATATGCACTCTTATATTACAAACAAGTCAGATTTTTACCTGGGTGATACAACAAAATTACAGGTACATTTAGAAAAAGAGAGTGCAGATGTGATTACAAAAGAGCATGTGATTGTCTATGAGCAACTCAGTGGCATGCTTGAACATTACTATCTTGTCTATGGTGTTGATAAGAGTTTGGCTTTGAAGTTTATGTATGATTTCATCTCTTTTATGCTTTATGTGGCACTTTTTGGTATTGTTGTTATCATTTTTTTGGCATTAAGATACTCAAAAAGTATTGTGCATCCTATAGAAAAACTCACAAAGGCACTCCAGCATATAGAGCAAACGCAAGACTACTCGCATACTCTAGCTGTAGAATCAAGCGATGAAATAGGGACACTTACAGACTCTTTTAATGATATGCTCTTTGTGACATCTGAGGCTTTAGAAGCTTTGGAACGAGAAAACAGGGTGCGTTTAGAGCGTTTTATACAACTCATAGAAGTTTTTAACAGCATTATACAAACGCAGGATGCCAAAGAGTGTATTGATGTGGCGATGCAGGAGATTAGGAAAATGAACTTAGGGCATGATTTGGCATTTGTCACAACAAAGGTATCCAATGGGATTGATTTGTATGTTAAAGATTATGAAGCCAATAAAAAAGATTATTTTGGAACACTTATGCTTGCTTTAGAGAATTTTGATGATACGAATGAAGAAAAATTTTATCACTCTATTGCAAATATGATTATGCTGCAACTTGAAAAAATAGCCTTGATTCAAAGAACTACAGCAGTCTCAAATGCAAAGTCTGCTTTTATTTCCCATATGTCGCATGAGTTGCGTACACCCTTACACTCTATCATTGGTTCGAGTCAATTTTTGATAACTTATGAAAATATGAGTGAAGCACAGCAAGATACTATCGCCAATATTGAATCTTCTGCACATTATTTACTCAATATGATTAATGAGATTTTAGACATTGCAAAAATAGAATCAGGGAAGATGCAAGTGCATTGTGAGCAAACAGACCTTCAAGAGGTAGTACATAACAGTTATAGTATGCTCCAGCCACTTGCTGAAGATAAAAACTTAGCCTTTGAAATAAGTATACAAAAAGAACAGGATTTTCATCTGTATACAGATGCGAAAATTGTGCAGCAAATTGTGATTAATTTACTCTCCAATGCGATAAAATTTACAGAAAAAGGGTTTGTTCGCATAGAACTTGGTGTAAAAAATGATACAATAGCTCTTGAAATTATAGATAGTGGTATAGGAATAAAACAAGAAGACTTATCCGCTTTGTTTGATGATTTTACACAGGTAAATACAGAGAATGAAAACAGATATAAGGGCAGTGGTTTAGGACTCTCTTTGAGTAAAAAATTGGCACAGTTGCTTGATGCTGATGTTATTTTAGAGAGTGAGGGTTTAGGTTCGGGAACACGAGCAAGTTTGGTGTTGTTTAGACTACTATTGTAGTGAAGTGAAAGTGAGCAGGTAATGTTTGAAAAAACAATAATAAGAAGTACTCAAGAGGGTGTTACTCGTGTTGAAGCTGTCAGTGAAGATACTATTGCTTACACGACATTAAGCAATGAATTAAAACTTCTTAATATTGAGACCTTAAAAACAAGCACTGTTATTCGTACAGCAAAAAAAGAAAAAAGCATTATTTTCGCATTTTCTCAAGACAAAAGAAAACTTGCTTATATTGATCATGATACTTTAGTGGTTGTTGACACCTTGTTACAAAACAGAAGTCGTCAAGTTGTTGCTAAAGTCTTTAATCGTGTCCGTTTACCATCAGAAGCGACACTCCTCTCTTTTGATGCAAGTGGACGCTATGTTTTTGTAGGCATGCTGGATAATACTGTTTTACAATACACCTACAATAGCAATTTTTTACTGGCAACATATACACTTTTTGAGACTTTTAAAAAAAGAACAAAAGGGATAACCGCAATAGCCTTTAGAGATGCCACAATGATAGTTTCAGGAAATAGAGGGGATCTCTCACAAGTCAATATTTATACAAAAATCACACAGAAAATATTTGTAAATGCAAGCACGACCATTAATGATATTCAATTTATAGATGATACATATGTCCTCACAGCCCATGAAAATGGCGATAGCAGAATTGTGAATATAAATGCTTTAAATGACTATAAAAAGTTTGATATTCCTTTAACAAAAATAAAACAAATGCTTTTTTTGGACAATAGGGAATATATGCTCGTTTGCGGTAATGAAGAGTATATAAGTCTTGTCAATGTCAAAACGCAGAAAAATATCCGTACAAATTATCTCTCTTTTGAATATGAAGTGCAGTCTATGGTACTTGTCTCTTCCTTTGTGTTAGTAGTTGTTTTGGTTGATAACAGCATAGTACGAGTGAACTTGGCAACACCCCAACAGCTTGAATCACTTATTTTACACGGAGCTTTTGATCAGGCATATGAACTTGTGCGCAAAGAGCCACAACTTTTACACTCCGCTGCCTATAGAAAACTAGAAGCGACTTACGAAAATATTTTAAATCGGGTAGCCGAAGAGATACCCTCAGGCAATAAAGAATTTGCCTTACAAACAGTGGATTTTTTTAAAGATATTCATGTAAAGAAAAAAGAGATACAGCTAGTTTTGGAAGCCTTTGACAGGTATGAACAGTTTCAAGGTTTAGTGATACAAAGAGATTATATTCCTGCTTATAGTTTGGTAGAGCGTTACCCTATTTTGAAAAAGACAAAAGAGTTTCGGGTGATGGAAGCAAAGTTTAAAGAGCAGATGGCACAGGCACAAGAGCTACTTATTCATGGCAATAAAGAGGGTGCTTATGTACAACTGAGTACCTATATACGAGTAAAATCAAAAAATAGCATTGTGAAACTTTTTTTAAATCATGGAGAGAGTTTTTTACCCTACCTTGATTTACTCAAGAAAAAAGATGTAGAGGGTTTGCAAGAAGCTATCCGCCAAGATAAACACTTTGCAAAATATGTTAATTCACTTGGAATAGACTTAAATGTACGAGATATTCGAGCGGAAAAACGCGTCTTTATTGAAAACTTGATAGACAATGAAGATTTTGATGCAGCACAAGAAGCCGTTGAAGAGATGCAAGAGTATCTCTCTGAAAAGATAGTAGAGCACTTAAGCAGACGATTAGAAGATGCAAAAAAATTGTATGTGTTATATGAAAAAAAAGAGTTTGCAGAGTGTTTTAACTTCATTGACACACATGAGAGTGTGCAAAATGCAAAAATTACTCTATTACTTGAAGCATATTGGAAAAAACTCATTATGAAAACGGAAATTTTTTGTATCAATAATGATATACAAAATGTGAAAAAAATTCTACAAAAGTATAAAAATTTAACACACAGAAAAGCAAAACTAGATGAACTTACACAGTGTGTTTTACATAAAGAAAAAGATATACAAGTACAAGAGAAAGAAAAAAAATACCATGAAAAGATTTTAAATCATTCTTTTGTGAAAAAGCTGAAAGGTTTTAAGTCTTAAACTGCAAAAGAGTTATTTCACTTTGGGCTTTGTATCTATAGTCTATGCCCCATGTTCCTAAGCCTGAATTGACATAGATTGCCATCTTGTTTTTGTAG
>WFQD01000237.1 GCA_015487265.1 Sulfurimonas sp.
AATATAATCAGAAAGTTTCCCGGGGAAACTATCATGAGAACAACTAAAAAGTTTCCACGGGAAACTTTTACAAATAAAACAAATGGTGTAAACTATGATAATACATGAACAACTTTATGATTACAACATAGAACTATCAGTTTTGTCAACATTTTTCTATGACTTATCCAAAACTCCTTTGGATATCAAATGCGAAATATTTGCTCACCCTACCCTCAAAGAGATATTTCAAACAATTCAGTTTTTCTGGCAAAAAAACATTCCAATCGATGAAAGCATAGTTAAAAAACATATACTTTCTAAAAATAGAGCTATTCAAAAAGAAGTTTTAGAAGATATTCTCATTGAAATACTATCCAAAACACCAATATCTGATTTAAAAAATTATATTGATATACTAGAAGAGTATAAAAAGAAGAGAGAGATTAAAAACGCCCTACTCTCTTTATCACAAGGACTTAATGAACACAAAAGTGCTAGTGAACTAGAGGCGCAACTACTCTCATTTGTTGAAAACAGCACCAATAACTCATCCAACAACCTGTTTGAAATGCAAACTGCTGCCAAAGTTGAAGCGTCCGAAGCATCTTTTATTACAAAACATTTTATACCTATACCTGAAAATACGGTAAGTATTTTCAGTGCTGGTGGAGGTACAGGTAAAACATCTTTAATTTTGCAACTAGCGATGCACTTTCTTCATGAAAATCCTACAAAAAAAGTGTTTTGCTGGCTAAGTGAGGACCCTCTATCGCTCACAAAACATAGACTGGATAAACTAATAAATGGTTTATTTAAAGAGGGTAAATATACTTTAGACAGATTAATACTCTCAGAGAGTATCACGTTTCCTGTATTAATAGAGAACAATCGAAACATTGATGTGAACTCTTCATTTTATAAAATGAAACAGATGTTAAAAAATTTTGACCTCATAGTCTATGATCCTCTTATCGCTTTTTATGGTGGAGATGAAAATAATAATTCACATGCAAAGCTTTTTATGCAACTATTTACAAAATGGGCTGCTCAAGAAGGCAAAACAATTATATTTATACATCACAGCACAAAAAATTCTTCACAAAGTAGGGGGGCAAGCGCATTTGTAGATGCAGCTAGGGCGGTTTACGAGGTAGAAAAAATAAAAGACAAAGATGGTAATGAAAAAAACACATCAAAAAGAAAAGTAACCATCACAAAGGATAATTACAGAGCCTCTAAATATTTTGGTGGGTTTTCAAAAGAGATACAAGTGTTTCCAAATGAATCAGATGATAAAATGTTGCCTTATGAAGTTGAATATCAGTCTTTCAATGACATTAATGAATATGGAATAACATGAAAAAGAAAAAACAACTAACCCTTTTTGATAGTTTTAAAACAAGCAATTCAACAGTAACAGAACTTCGTGTTGGTGTTTTTGCTCCAATTACACAAATAACAACAAACTCTCTTACATACAAAGGTTTTGTGGAACAGGGTAGGGTGAGAACAATTAAAACAAATTGGGGTTCTGTAAAAATAAAAGGAAATATACTTACACAAATCCACAAAGATATTATTGATGCAATCTTTACAACTGCAACCTATACAGAAAAAACAAAAAGGGGTAATATTGCACTTTTTTTCTCTTCCTATAAAGTACAGGAGTGTTTAGGTAGAAAATCAAAAGGAAATTCATCTTGGTTGAAAAAAAAGCTTGATGAAATAAAAACAACAAACATTGAATATGTAGACAAAGATGGTAACACTTTTGATTTTAATATTACAGACAGTGGTGGTTACTCTACAAAAAAAGACTCCTATGTAATTATTTTCACTGAAGGCTATATGGACTTTTTTCAAAACCAAGTAGGAGTTAATTACAAAAAAGAATTGCAAAACCTCATGAAAATAGATGACCCTCTTATTAAAGCTATTATTCGATTCTTTTTCACGCATGCAAACAATATGCAAATACATCTTAACAACATATTGGAAGTATTAGGATACCCAATGACAGACAGAAGTTTAAGAACCGCGAGAAAAATAGTTAAAGACCACAAAGATGTCCTAGAGAATTTCAATATAAAAACAGACACTAAAACAATGCTCTTAAGCTATAAAAAATTGGAAACTGTTACTCATAATATCCCAGCCTCATAACAAA
>WFQD01000238.1 GCA_015487265.1 Sulfurimonas sp.
CAGCTTGAAAAAAACACAAAAGCCTATATGGAAAATCTCGCCAAAAACCCTCAAAAGGTCAAAAACTTCTTTCAAGCTGATTCGGTCAAGTATGCAGCTTGATGAATTTTGTTTTTTGGTGGAGTAATAACGGGAAGGAAAAATATATTTGGTTTTTTCTCAAAGAGTTCCAATTTAAAAAAATTGGAACATAACAAATCATTGAAGTGAAATATTTGACCCTGTGGCTCAAATATTTCTCGACTCAGTCGTTATGTTACAATTCAATTGTCTGATATTAAAAGGAAAAAAATGAAATGTCCACATTGTAACCATTCAATAGGTCTTTTTTCAAAAACAATGAATAGTTTTGAAAAGAATAGAGTATGTCCAAGTTGTAAACAACCAATAAAGAGTTATTTTGACTTTAAAACCGCAATGATTTGGTTTATACCAATAGCTATTTTTAACTTTATAGCTAGTGCTATATTAGGACTTAGTGCTGGAATAACGATGGCAATAACAGTTGGTATTCTAATGCTTGTTGCAACAAAACTAAAAATTCCATAAAAAGATATATGAATGGATGAAATAGAAAAAAGAAAAAAAGCAAGAGAATTTGCAAAGCAATCATTAAGTAAAAACAAACCTCTTGATTGGTTTGAAAAGCTTTACACACAAGCAAAAGAGGGAATGGCGATTATCCCTTGGGCTGATTTTGAGCCAAATCCTAATTTGGTAGATTGGTTTGAGAAAAACAATTTTGAATCAAGAAATAAAACCGCATTGAAAATTGGCTGTGGTCTTGGAGATGATGCTGAGTTTCTATCTCAAAAAGGTTTTAGTGTTACCGCATTTGATATATCCCAAAGTGCTATTGAGTGGGCAAAAGAGAGGTTTGAAAATACAAAAGTAAATTATATAGTTGCCGACCTGTTTAAGATAGAAGAAAGTTTGAAAGATAGAAGATTTGATTTTGTTGTAGAGTCATATACACTCCAGGTTTTACCAAAAAAATTGAGAAAAGAAGCCGTTCCAATTATTGCAAATCTTGTAAAAAAGGATGGCATACTGCTTTTAATAACAAGAGCAAGAAATGAAAATGATGATGAAGGACAAATGCCTTGGCCTTTATTGAAAAAGGAAATTTTAGAATTTGAAAAACATCAACTTAAAATAGTCTCTTTTGAGGATTATTTTGACAATGAAGAACCTAAAGTTAGAAGATTTAGAGTTGTGTTTAGAAAAATATAACAAATCATCGTAGAGAAATATTTACCGCTATGTATCAAGGAGTAATAAATTGATAGAAGATATAAAAGAGAAAAACATTGACGAGGTGCTACCTTTGATCCGAAAATATCAAGAGTTTTACAAAGTAGTCAGCGTCGATGATACAAAAAACAGAGAGTTCTTTTTGCAGTTTGGTTTGGACTCTGACAAAGGGTGTCAGTTTGGGTGTAGAATGGATGACAAACTTGTCGGATTTGCAACGGTCTATTTTTCATATGTCTCATCAACCATCAGCAAAGTAGCAGTGATGAATGATTTGTATGTATTGCCGGAATATAGACGAAAAGGGATCGGTAGAGAACTTGTCAAGCAGTGTGCAAAATATGCAAAGACTCATGGTGCTTCAAGATTGCAGTGGTTGACAGCTCCAGATAATAGGGTAGCTCAGGAGTTGTACCGATCTTTGGGAGCGAAGCAGAGCAGTTGGGAGCTTTTTATCTATTAGTTTGTATTTACTGAAGTAAATCGTTTTGGGGTTACAATTCCAAAAAAATTTGGAGTGAATGATGCAAACACTGAAGATAATGCTTCCTATACTCATTGGCGTGTTTTTGTTTATGTCGATTTTACCGTATGGTAAGCGTGAAAATCCAAAAAGCGATCCAAGTCTGGCACTCGAAGCGCCGGCAAATGTGCAAAAAATTTTCAAGCGCTCCTGCTATGACTGTCACTCCAACCATACTGTATGGCCATGGTACAGCTATGTTTTTCCTCTTTCATGGAGTGTGATGGATGATGTCAAAAACGGTCGAAGAGCGCTGAACTTCGATGAATGGAAAAAGTATGATGAACAAACACAAGCCCAGCTTAAAGATGCTATAGCGCGTAAAAGCGGCGTAACGATGCCGCTCAAAGCCTATCTTTGGTTCCACAAAGATGCCAAACTCTCCAAAGAAGATGTCCAGACCATCCAAAAGTGGGCCTACTCCAAGGAGTAAGGTTTCCCTTTCTTCCTCTTTTACCTCCAATTCAACTTGATATAC
>WFQD01000239.1 GCA_015487265.1 Sulfurimonas sp.
ATTTTATAAAGAAAGCTCTTTTTATATGTATTATATTTTTTGCATTGAGGGAGTTTTAAATTGACATAAAATGCTTTTTTTAGAGCTTTATCTAATTTTTTTGTCATATTCTCATCTTTTCTAAAAGCGTTATACTTATCCCTCAGCTCAATATACATATCTTTTTCAGTTATATCGTATGTCGCTCCTTGCTTGCCTAAATCTATTAAATTTGCAGTAGTTGCAAATAAATTTGACACAACAAACAAAGATAATATTGTTAAAATTTTGTTAATATTGTATGCCATTATTTTTACTCCATTAGTTTTGTAGAATTTATAACTGATTGAATGGCTGTATTCATATCAAAACTCTTTTGTGTATTCCAGTTTACTTGATTTAATATGTAATCTTTCATCTCTGCATAATTAATACATTTGTCACTTGGTGATGGTATTACATTTGAAGCGCAACTGGAAAAATCTATCCTGCTTAAATCATTTAGAGAAATTGCATTGCAACCGTCTTGTTGAAAAGTATATCCTAGTTGCTGATATATTTGCCCCACAAGCAATCTGCTTAATCTGCTGTTGTAACAGCAAAAGTGAGATGCATGTCTTATACAGCTTCCTAAGAATTTACCTGCACAGCTATCATTTACATAAAAGCAATTATCGTAAGCTACAAAACCATCTCCTAATCCATATTCTGCCCCGGTAAACTTAGTGCCGTTATTCATGGCATTTGATAATTTTAACAGTCTGACTGCCTCTTTTGGATCATGAGATTCAGCGCATTTGTGATCTGTGCATTGACTACATCTGTCAAAAGTATTTAATGCCAAGTTCATAACAACTTGTGCAGCAAGACTAATCATCGGACCATAGGCTTTAAACATAGTTGCACCATCTTTTATACCAAATTGCTGCGCTATCCCGTCAAATTGTTGTGTTAGTTTATTTTCAACTTTACTAAGCATTCCTGATTCTGATTGAAAATCGCTTGCCCAACCTATACAACCACCTTGTCTGCCAACTGCATCAGTACCTCTTACTTGGTCAAGGCAAGTGCTTTGTGCAGCTTTTAAATTATCTGGATTATATTCCTGTGAACCTGGTGTAAACATTTGAGTTATTGCTCCCACAGGACCGTAGCCATTATCTCCCAAACATGAAGCAAAAGTCCTTGCACATTCCCCTGTTTTTGTGATGAAATTTAATCCCGGTACAGCACTTTTCATCCAAGCGGACATACCATCTTTTAAAGCCGAAAAGCCCTTGTTTAAACTTCCAAAAGCATTTATAGCTGACAACCAAAACATTGGATCCTGTGCCCAACTAAAATCAACGAACAAACCATGCTCGCAAGTTAAATTTTCACCCCCAAAGATTTTAATTGAATTGTTTATTGCCATAGCTTTTGTTATGCCGTTATAAAAATCCTTAGAAAAATCGTTATCATCATAGTCAACAATACCTAATGACATATTTAGGTCAGTACATTGCTTT
Source organism: Sulfurimonas sp. (assembly GCA_015487265.1). Taxonomy (GTDB): domain Bacteria; phylum Campylobacterota; class Campylobacteria; order Campylobacterales; family Sulfurimonadaceae; genus Sulfurimonas. The sequence continues at coordinate 1,488 of WFQD01000239.1, forward strand.
GTGAAGTGGTAAGAGCCACAACTATTAATAGTTTTATCTGAATTACAAATAAAATTCATATTCTTAAGAATAGGAACATTTTTATGATCCGCATCGGTTATTCTGTTTGTAATATCTTCACTATCAAGTGTACAGTTATCAGGCACATCGCAATCGTTCCAATCAGTGTAACATCTATATTTTCTTTGCTCATTGTGAGGAGCTATTGTAATAGAAAACGACTGTGGATTTCTTACATAATGTCCGCCTGGAAGTGTTATATCAAAATTAACGGAATTGTTATTATCTGCACTTATTTCCCCATCTCTTATTATCATTCTATTAAAGGGCTTCCAGTTTTCATCAACATAGTTTGCATATGCAGTTTCATATTCATTCATTATGAGATTGTGTAAATCGGGATCAACATCATATGCTTGTTTATCTAAGAGGTTTTGATAATGCTTTAATAAATAACTTCTGTATAATTCTGTAACTGCTGTTCTGATTGAGCCTGTCACATCTGAATTAGCTGTTAAATTTATTCCGTTGCTATCATTATAGGCCAAATGGTATCTTACATTATCAATTCCGCTAAAATATGGTGACAAATCTTCAGAGTCCTTATAATTGTTGTTTTTCATCCATGTGTTTAGCTCTGCATTTACTGTTGCTGTAGTAGTGTTTAGTTTTTTGCTTGTACTGCTCCACGAAGAGCTTGAAGCCGGAATTGTATTTGTATAATTATCAGATTGATCGTGTCTTCCATAGATACATTTTGTGGTAGATGTGCCGGTTGGAGTTAAACTAAAATTATTACATGAGTAACTACCCCAAGATGAAAAGTATCCGGTTCCTGTTCCTGATATTGTTTTGCTTCCGCCTACGCCTCCGTTGTCATTTGTAGTATACCATCTATAATTGCCGCTACAACTATTATCCCAGTCGTTTGAAACATCTCCGCTATCATCATATTGTGAACCGTAATATGCTCTATGATATCCGTTACACTGAGCTGTACAGTGACTTCCTGTGCTACCGTATGTATAGCAAGAGCTGCTCTCTGTTTTAGTGCAAGGCACATATCCTGCTTGACAACAAGAATCACAAGAAGTGCTACAGTTTTTCCCATTTTTATCGCACACCTGTTGGCAATTACAATCATATGTTGAGGCACAACTGTCATAGCAAGTGCTATTATAGTTACAGCTATAACTTCCTGCGACAGCAGAATGATAATTATCATATCTGCTTGTTCCGCTTCTTGTGTTGGTATAATATTTATAGCTTACCGTTTGATTTTGCAAATGTCCGTTAACTATACTTTCAGTAGAGTTTTTTATATTATTTAAATCACTTTGGAAATAGTTTGCCCCTACGGTAGATTTTGTAGCATCGTAATTTGCGTCAAGGCCATTTAATGCATCTTGATAATCTCCGCAAGCTGATTTAAAAGAAGCTGTATAAGAGCCATAAGATGTTGAAGTTGAATATCTGCTCCCTGATTTGTTTAAATAATTTGATACAGCATCTTTAACCTCTTGAAAATCACTATATACATCTTCTGTATACCTTACAAGACTATTAAATCTGCTATTATCAAGAGGAGTTAAAAAGTCATTTAATCTCTGCCTTATTGTGTTTAAAAACCCACTTTGTGTCCTTTGATAATCTATATCACCTAGCCTGGCAGTTGCATAATTTTGAGAGATGTTTGCAGTATTGTCTAAACTATTATCTATCTTAACTAATTCATAGTCTAATATCTTATTGGCATTTATTTTAGCGGGATAATTTGAAAAATCAGGATCAGTCGAAGTATTTGATGAAGCAAGTGTATTATTATGTAATTTTTCTTCATACAAATCTTCTTCTAAAAGGGTATACAAAGAAGAGGCATTGCTGTTCTCTAAGTCATCAAGATAATCAATATGCTGATTATAATCCAGTCTGTATTTGTTTGCTTCAATCAATATATTTAATATGTCATCCGTGGCATTGTTAATATTTGTCTGTATTTCTGATGATTTTAGCTTATCCTCTACTAAAGTAGGGATTTTGTTTTGAATGCTTGTATTTACTTCTTGGGTAAACTGGCTATAATCAAAATTTAAATCAAGCATATTTTGTGCAGTCATAGGATAGTTTGTCCCATCATTTAAAGGAAAATATGTCACAAAACTATTAATAAATTTGTCATTATCATATAGTTCTATTGTATATAATCCTGCATGTGGTAAAATCATTGCAACATCATGTATATCAACATCCGGGGCAACAATTGGACCAACGGCATTTGTTAGATTTTTGTAAGAGTTGTATACGACATTATTAGCGGTACCACAGGTTTGTGTTCCTACATATGTATTTATTTTTGTTTCTATATACGACTCGCTATCAGGTCTTGTGTTTGTATTATAAAGCACCAATATATCGTTTTGTTTCATATGTGCTTTTATTGTGTAGTCTATCCTTGTAGGTATCCAATTAAAATGTCCATACCCAGGTTCCCACTCATAGTTTACTATATTCATATTTGTTACAAAAGGCTCAGTCCAAATTGCTGTTTGGACAACTGTTCTTCTATATTTTCTTTTTATTATATGCCCACTCGTCCAAGTCCAACTTCTTACATCTTGTTTATGTTTGATTGTGCACTGACTGCCTCCTGCTTCTCCATTTATTCCCCCTGAACTGTCATCTTGGCCGGGACAATTGTTTTGGGCTAAACAATTGTTTATATCACTTTGGTGATTGTTTAAGCAAGTTCGATATGTAAAAGGCTCATTTTTGTAGCTTTCGCAAGCATTCGCTGCCAATTCTTGACAGGCATCGCAGGCGGGAAGTGCAGTTAAGCCCGACTGTGCATTACCGGCAGGTAGATTTTCAGTATTCTTGCAATATTGCATTGTTTTATTATATAAATCATCCAATATAGTCGCCATTCCATCGGATTCCCATTTTAATGTTGCTCCAAATAATTTAGCAATTGAGCTAACATTGATACCGAATAAATAATAGCCTTTTTGTGTCTTATCTAACGAGTAAGGGAAAAATATAGCAGCTAATAATGCCTGGTGTTGAAAATTTGCTTTTTTCCTGTATAGAACCAATTCTGTATAATCATCTGTTCTATCTCCCGCCCCTGAAGCAAATCCTAAAGTAATATTGCTATCCCTCATAGCATCATCTAAAGAGTTAATTAAAACACAATCAGGATTTTCTCTGTAAATATCAGTTTGGTCTCCGCAAGCAGTATTAAGAACATGTTCTTCATATTTTCTTGAAACATCTTTACATACTCTTTGGCTTGAGATATTTTTTGTAATATTTTGATCATTTGCACAATGGGCAACTACGGTACAAGCTTTGTCTCTTTCGCAAACTAAAGAAGCTGCATCGCTTCTATTGCAAGCCACCTGTGCTTCCGGTGACAAACTTTCATAAAAACCGTCACCGTCTTTATCTTCATCACAATATTGCCAAAATATATAATGTCCTATTCCGTCATTGTTGTTAACTGTTTTGCAATCGTCATCATTGCCGCTTAGACAGTTTTGAATTGCCTGTTTAAGTCCTGCCGGCACATTATTTTTAAAACACATTACAGGTGACTGCAATGACCTTTCATAATTCACGCATGTATTTTCGCTATAAGAAGGACAAGAATATTGCAATAGTTTAAACGGTATAATCTTAACTTGACTTTGGTTTAAATCATTTAGATTGGCACTATCATTCACATCCGAATATTTATTATTGTAAAACCAACTGCTTTTTGCAACTTCGCTTCCATTTAATGTTTTATCAGTGTTTAAAGTACATCCTTTGACGGTTTCCATGATATAAGGATAAGTTTGCTCTTCCGGTACTCCATTTGTAGGGTAGCTTCCACAGTTTGTCGATAAGCAGCTTTGAAACATTACAGGATCTTGTGCTTGCAAATCTGAAATGTTGTTGCTACCGACATTCTTCCAATATTGATTGCACTCACTATTCTTAAGTGTATCAAAATAAATCAGACATTGTGCATTAATAGTCGTATTGCTATCATCGTTTATAGGAGTTGATTGAACAGGCGGAGTATTCTCTCCGGGGCTTCCTCCGTCACCAGGAGTAACTACAACATTGGTTGTATCTGCATACACTCTTATGCTTGCAAAGCTAACTGCTGTAATTGATTGCATATAAATCAAGCTGACGGATACGATAAAATTTATTATTTTCTTAAACATTGTCAGATCCTTATTGTTGTTCTATGATATTTCCATTGCTGTCTATTGCTAAACTTTTGTAATTTCTTATATACTCTTTGCAAGTATTTACAAATCGTGGTGGTCCTGCTACTATATTGTTTAAAAGATTATTGCCTACACTTGAAATATTATTGCAAGTGTAGCTTCTCATAATTTTCCACCAGGGCTTGCAAACTTGTACAGTTCCTTCTGTAGTTGTAATGGTAGATTTGTAACATCTATTAGCATCGGCTGGATCTGCCGTCCATCCGTCAGGACATCCGGCATCAACTACACATTCTCCGTTTACATCTGTACCATAAGCACAATAATAGTTGCCATTAGTATCTATATATCTTGAGCCAACACACTTTCTAATGTTTGAACTGTAATGGTAAGAAGAATCGTATTGACTACAGTCTGTTTTTGTTATATAAATATTCCTTGTTTGAGTTTTTAGTCCATTAAAGTTTCTGCAATCATTCCAAGGCACAAACCCAAAACCGGCATATAACTTATAATCTCCGATAGAACTATTTAAATGAGGATCTAACCCTGTATTTACCAGAGCCATATCCATCGCATCGCTTCCATATACACCCCTAAACAAAGGAATAGGAATAATGTGATTGGTGTTTATCTCTGTATATAGAGCAAGTGGGTCTCTTGAGTTGTTTGCATATTCAACCAATCTGCTTAAATCTCTATCTATTGTTCCAATTGAATACATGTCAGGTCTATATGCAAATCTCAATGTAGTATTAAAATCATTTAAAGTTAATTTTGTTGCAGACGGTACATAATCGCTTGATAAATATATTTGAGACAAAGAAACATCAACCGCATCATTGGTATTATGATTATTTTTACATACGCCGTAATCTTTTATATATATATCTTTTGTTAAAGTGGTCTTGTTTCCAAATTCATCTATATAGTCATATTGAACTTGATTTCCTACTAGTTTTATTTTTTGAAGAATTGTCGAAAGTCCACTTGGATGACATATAAAAGTTTCAGAGAGCTTTATATTAGTATCAGGAACTCCGTCTTTATCATAGTCTAATTGTAGATATATGCCCATATTTGGATAATAAGCATGCATATTAGCACATTCTCCATATTGAGAATTGTTTTGTATATAACCCATTGGTAGGCTTGAAAGATATGAGTCGTTGGCTCTTCCTAACCCTATAATCCCATTTCTGCTAGTATATTGAATATCTATTTCGTCTCCATTCTTTACATTTCCAAGATCTATGCCACTATTGTCTTCGCTTAAATATATATTCCCGTTAGAATGTACAATTTGGTTTGAGTAATCTGTGTTCCCACTATTTGTATATTTTATAATAGATATGTCGCCGGACTGAGTTGCTATATCATTTTTAACAACTAATTTCATTTTTATACTGCTTGGGGA
>WFQD01000240.1 GCA_015487265.1 Sulfurimonas sp.
CTATTTTGATTTTATCTGGCTGTATGGCTACACAACCAAATGTAAAACTCGATAAAAGTATCACCTCTTTTAAAGAGTATATCAACCAAAAAAGAGCCGATGATGTCTCGCACTACAATATCATAGCGGAACTGCCCCACCAAAGTATTATAGAATATAGAACCACAAATGAGCAAACAACCATGAGAAGTGCTAGTGATGTTATGGAGATCCTTGATGATGCAAAAGAGTATTGTCAAGCTATTGGTGGTAATGGCATTTATGGTGATCAGGCAATTAGAACCATAAATCAACTTCCAACGACATTTAGTTTTGCGTATCAAGGCTATAAAAACGATATGAGATCTCAAGGCTTTGGAAAGTATAGCGGTTTTTACAGATGTGTATCTGCCAAAGATGGATTTGAGATAGAGTATATGAAAAACAACATTGGTCTGCGACAAAGACACATAATCGGTGGTGGATATATGCAAACCTACTCAAGATACTATCTTATAACACATAAAAACTTACAAAAAACAGGGCAAAAAACTTGGTTGCATAGCTCCAAATACAGAAGTTATGCAGAGGGTAAATCACCTAAAGAGTATTTTGATGTAGATGAGAACAGTCAGGCCACTTGGAGATATGAGGTAAATACTGGTGCTCAAAAATATTGCACCTATAATGATGGAGAGCTCTATATCTCAAATGCAGTTACAAAGAACAAACTGATGCTGATAGATGATTATTATTTTACACGACTGGAGCAGATAAAAAATAAAAGCAGTATCAATATTTTTATGACTCCTGAATATCTTGTGTGTGAAAACAGTGCAAAACCACAATTTGCTTTCGTGATAGAGCATCCAAAACAAAATACGAAATATCCACAATACACACTTACTGAGGGCGTAGATAAAGACTATTTAAAAGCCAAAGGTGTTGTGTATGAGAAAATAGGTGCTGATACATTCTCCTCAAAACCATTACCGCAAGTTCAAGAGGTCTCAAAAAGCAGTGTTGTATCTCAAGCTAAAAAACAAGATATTGCTCTTGTAAAAAATGAGAGCAGATTAGCAGCTCAAACACTTAGCTCAAAACTTGATACATCTGTGGCAATGGGTGAGTTAAAATATACAACTTCATACAATGGTACTCTTAAAGATGGATGTGAGTATGCCAGTGTAACCAAAGAGCTGTATGGCCAAAAGTATATTGAAAACTTTAAAAAGTGCAGTAGGGGAGATGTTGAGTATATCGGACAAACCTCACCAAACGAACTTACAGATGAAGTAAAAGATCAACTTGCATTGGTTGCAGACACTTTAATTGCAAACTGTAAGCTCAACAATCAAGCATTTGCAAATATCAATGAGTTTACCCTCAAGTGTGTTAAAAATCCCTATGGAGGCACATATAAAACTCTTCTACTTAAAGATGGGATGCTGCTTGAGAAGCTACAATAAATTATTGTTAAATCAATAAAAAAATATTGTAAATTTATTGAAATTTTAATGATTTGAGGTTTTGCACTTAAAACTAATAGAACACACTCTAGTAGTAAAACTTAGAAATGTTTGTGATGAATAGTTTGACATACCGAAAAGAGCCATATATTAGAGCATACTGTTTTTTAAAGCCACATACCGAAAATAGCTATATACCTCTAAAGAGGTAATAAAAAATTGAAATTTCACATACCGAAAACAGCTATATTACTAGTGTAGGACGATTTTGTTTTGAGAGACCTAAAGGAATAATTTGTAACTAATCACCCCATCTAAAAGACAGAATTCCCCTCAATTACAGTTTTCAAGACTTCAAACTCATTTAAGCCACGTTTTCGAGCGGTATCAATAATAGACCTCAAATTTGCATAATTTTGAGCACCCTCAAGTGATTTAAATTGTCCTGATACTTTTTGCTTTACTTTTACATTACGAATTGCCCTTTCGCTAGCATTATTATCAGGTGGAATATTTTCATCAAGTAAAAATGTAAAGATTTTATCCTTAGATTTTTGAAATGATTTGACTTGTTTTTGAGTTTCACTTTTATCAATAGTCGGCATTGTTAAAAGATGTTCAAGCATCTTGTCATACTCTTGTTTAAGTCTTACTCTTTGTGAAGGCATCAATACTTCTTTATGGTCTTTCATTGCTTCACTCATGAGTAGTTTAAGTGCTTTACTTAACTTAGTATCATCACACTCAATAGCATAGTTTAAATCTCTCATTTTATGTGCTAAGCATAACTGCTCACTTACACACTCTAATGAACTATATGATGAGTAGTTGTCATGCACTACACAAGCATTTTTAAACCCAGTTTCAAAGGTATCTGTAATCACTTTAGTACCACGAGACTTATTGGCAACAATAAGAGTATTATCTTTATCTTGAAATGTCCAGTGCCAATGTTTACTACCGTTTACCTTACACCCTGTCTCATCAATGCCTATAATAGCTGATTTACTCAGTAGCATTTGGATTTTAGTGATTTCACCTTGTGAAAGTTTAGAGGCTTTAGAGAGAAGATTATTGACACTTCCTTCTGAAAGAGTAATATTAAAAAGATTCCAAAGTAGTGATACAACTCTTTTGTTGGACATATATTGAGAAGTGCTCAAATAAGAAACGACTGCAATAATAGTTTTTCCATAACTCACATTAGGTGTAACACTTGCTGAAAAGTTATTGTCATGATTATCATAACCACATGAGGGACACTTTTTACTAAAGCTTTGGTACTCTGAAATCTTTGTATCAATAGATGACAATTCTAAATCAACAACTTGTCGTTTCTCTTTAAGTGTAGCTACAACTGCCGAGATATCAATACCACATTTTTTACAAGTACTTAGAGTAAAAGGAACTTCAATAATTTCGTCTGGTGTGCTACTTTGAAGTAAGGTTCTTCCTTCCCTTCCAAACTGAGCACCAACACTTTTAGAACTCTTCTCTCGAAGGGATTGACTCTTCTTATTTTTCTTGTCAGGTGGTGCTATTTCACTTGAAGGTGAAATACTTGAATTATTAGAGTTTTTCGGTGGCTTCTCTTGGGTGGAATTATCTTGAAGATCTTTTACATATTTGAGTAACTCTTCATGTGTTAATGCCTCAAGTTCCTCTTTTGTTTTTAGGGAAAAATGATATTTAATACGATTTTTCTTCAACTGTTAACACCTACTTTTAAGATAGATAATTATAGCTAAAAAGTCCTATAAATAGGCTTTAAACAAGATATTGTTTACAGAAATATTAAAAGTTTTTTATGGGGTGATTAGTTACAATAATTTTATATTTTGAAAATATCTAAAAGTGTGTCCATTTTGTGTCCTTAGTAATGGATTTGTTCAGAGGGTTTAATTATAGTATTTATATAATGAAAATGGCTATATATTTACTTATAATGATTTTTTTATTCATATAATGAAAATAGCTTTATACCTCTAAAGAGGTGTAAGTGATTTTAAGGAAAATCTGAAAATTTATATAA
>WFQD01000241.1 GCA_015487265.1 Sulfurimonas sp.
ATTTCATGGAGTCTAGTACTACCTGTTATGAAATAAAATTATTTAAGAGGACAGAAAATGTCAAAAATTATTTGGACAAAAATCGACGAAGCTCCGGCTTTAGCAACATATTCGTTATTGCCAATTGTAAATGCTTTTACAAAAGCAGCAGGTATCGATGTAGTTACTAGTGATATTTCACTTGCAAGTAGAGTTATTTCTAAATTTCCACAAAGATTAAAAGATACTCAAAAGATTGATGATAATTTAGCCGAACTTGGAAATGTTGTGCAACAAGCTGATGGAAATATAATTAAACTTCCAAACATTTCAGCTTCTATTCCACAACTCAAAGAGTGTATTGCTGAACTTCAAGAGCAAGGGTATGATTTACCAGATTATCCTGAAAATCCTCAAAATGATGATGAAAAAGAATTACAAGCAACGTATTCTACTTGTTTAGGTTCAGCAGTAAACCCAGTACTTCGTGAAGGAAATTCAGATAGACGTGCTGCTGCAGCTGTGAAAAAATTTGCACAAAAAAATCCTCATAAATTACGCCCATTTTCTGAAAATTCAAAAGCATATGTCACTTCTATGCAAGATGGTGATTTTTATGCGAATGAAAAGTCAGTAATTATTGATGGGGAACAAAATGTAACGATTGAGCTTAATGGAAAAGTACTCAGAAATGTAGATGCTCGTGATAAAGAGATTTTAGATGGCACATATATGTCTGCGAAAGCACTTCGTGCCTTTTTGAAAGACTCTATAAAAGAAGCAAAAGAGCGCGGTGTTTTATGGTCTCTTCACCTTAAAGCAACGATGATGAAAGTCTCTGACCCTATTATGTTTGGGCATGCTGTAGAAGTTTTCTTTGAGGATGTATTTACTAAATATGCAGATGAGTTTGAAAAACTTGGTGTCAATGCAAATCTTGGTTTAGGCGACTTAGAGAAAAAACTTGAAAACTCTGATAAAAAAGAGGAAATTTTAGCAGCACTTCAAGCAGTCATCAATGAGGGTGATGTCAATATAGCGATGGTTGATTCTGATAACGGTATCACAAACTTACATGCTTCAAACGACATAATCATTGATGCTTCTCTTCCTGTTGTTGTTCGTGATGGTGGTAAGATGTGGAACAAAGATGGAAAAACTGAAGAGTGTGTAGCAGTTATTCCAGACCGTTCTTATGCAAACTTTTATCGTCCAATGATGGAAGATTGTGTCAAAAATGGACAGTATGATGTAACAACTATGGGTTCAGTTGCAAATGTTGGTTTAATGGCGCAAAAAGCAGAAGAGTATGGTTCTCATCCAACAACGATTGAAGTACCTGAAGATGGTGTTATGGAAGTCAAAGATGCCGCTGGAAATGTGCTTATGAGTCATAATGTAGAAAAAGGTGATATCTACAGAATGAGTCGTGCAAAAGACATCCCAATCAAAGACTGGGTACGTTTAGCAGTAGAACGTGCTCGTATTGAACAAGTACCGACAATTTTTTGGTTAGATGAAAATCGTGCACATGATGCAAATATGATTACCAAAGTCAATGAGTATTTAAAACTTCATGATACTGAAGGTTTAGACATTCGTATCATGGAAGTTGAAGAAGCTACTAAATTTTCAAATGCTCGTGTAAGAGAAGGGAAAAATAGCATTGCTGTAACTGGAAATGTTCTTCGTGACTACTTAACAGATATGTACCCTATCTTAGAGCTTGGAACATCTGCAAAAATGCTTTCTATTGTTCCATTGTTAGCGGGTGGTGGTCTTTTTGAAACAGGTGCTGGTGGTTCTGCTCCGAAGCATGTTGATCAATTTTTATCTGAAGGTCATTTACGCTGGGACTCTTTAGGAGAGTTTTTAGCACTTGCAGAATCTTTACGCTTTATAGGTCAAAAAAACAGTGATGAAAAACTTGCTGCATTGACGGCTGCTTTAGATGTTGCAAATGATGCTTACCTAGATAATAACAAAGCACCATCAAGAAAAGCAGGTGAACCAGATAACAAAGCTTCTCACTTCTTTGTAGCACAATACTGGGCGAAAGCTTTAGCAGAGGGTGATAATGCAGAATTAGCTGCTAAATTTGCACCTGTAGCAAAAGCCTTAGAAGAAAATGAAGCGAAAATTATAGAAGAACTCCTTTCTATAGAAGGGAAAGCACAAGATATTGGTGGGTATTATCACCCAGATGATGCAAAAGCAGAAGATGCTATGCGTCCATCTGCAACTTTAAATGCTATTATAGATAGTATATAGTCATTGGTACTGCGTTTCTAAACGCAGTGCTTATAACTTTTGATTTTTAGCTACCAAAATGATGCTAGCTAAAACCAAAAAGTTAAAAATAAAACTTAAAGGAAATAGATGGCAAGTAAAGTAACCGTTATTGGAACAGGGAATTTTGGGTCTACTGTTGCGTTTATCTTAGCGATGAGTGGTTCATGTCATGAAGTTGTACTTCGTGGAAGAAACATTAATGTTGCCAAAGGAAAAGCACTCGATATGTCGCAAGCAGCAAATGCAGCAAGAGAGCATACAGTGGTTAGAGCAGCTGAGGGTCCTGAAGATATGAGAGACAGTCAGATTGTTGTCATCACTGCTGGGGCTCCGAGAACTCCAGGAATGAGTCGTGATGATTTACTGACGAAAAATGCACAAATTGTAAAAAATTATGCTTTAGAAATTAAAGAGTATGCTCCAAATGCTGTCGTAATTGTTGTGAGCAATCCTCTTGATGTAATGACATATGTTGCACATAAATATACAGGTTTTCCAAGAGAGCGTGTGCTTGGGATGGCAGGGATTTTAGATGCTGCAAGAATGGCTCACTTTATTTATGAAAAGTTAGGTTATGGAGCAGGGCAGATTCGTGCGACTGTTATGGGTGGTCATGGTGATACTATGGTGCCATTACCTAAATTTACAACTGTTGCTGGTGTGCCTATCGAAGATTTATTTGATTCTGAAGAGATAGGTGAAATTGTGAAAAAAACAAAAAATGGCGGCGCTCAAATTGTGAATCTTCTCGGTGATGGTTCCGCTTATTATGCTCCTGCAAAATCAACTGCTGTAATGGTAGATGCTATTTTAAAAGACACAAAGCAGATTCATTCTTGTGCTGTTATGCTTCAAGGAGAATATGGTTATAGTGGTGTAGTGAGTGGGGTACCTGCAATGATAGGTGCTGGTGGAGCAGAGCAGATTATTCAAATGACACTCAAAACATTGCAAATTACCCGTTTTAAAAACTCTGTTGCCGCTGTGCAAGAGATGCTCGACACACTATATGAAATGAAATTTTTTGATGATTTGGAGCAAAAGAATGACAAATAGAAAAGTAGGTATTGTTGGTGCTGGTGCTGTTGGTGCAACAGCAGCATATAGTTTAGCTATGATGGGAACATGTAACGAAATAGTTCTTTTTGATATTGCTGATGGTGTAGCAAAAGGCAAGGCGATTGATATGGCACAAGCAACATATTATGCACCAAGTCCAACAAAAATTACAGCAGCAGAAGATGCAAGTGATATTAAAGATTGTGATATTGTTGTTGTGACAGCTGGAGTCCCTCGTAAGGGAGATATGACACGTGCAGATTTACTCATGATAAATGCGAAAATCACTAAGCAAGTTGTAGAAAACATTAAAGAAAATTCTCCAGATGCTATCATCATTTGTGTTTCAAATCCTCTTGATATTATGACATATGTAACAAAACAAGTAACAGGTTGGGATTCTAACCGAATTATTGGTCTTGCAGGAGCACTTGATGGTTCTCGTATGGCTTATCAAATTCAGAAATTAACACATATTAATGCTTCTCAAGGTGGTAGTTTAGTGATTGGTGATCATGGTGAAAATATGATCCCGCTTCCATCAAAAGTAATGGTAGGGGATATTCCACTCACTGATTTAATTTCACAAGATGAGATGGAAGGCATTATTGAGCGTACTCGTAAGGGTGGGGCTGAAATTGTAAGTCATCTTGGTACTTCGGGGTATTATGGACCTGGTCGAGCGATTGCCCATATGGTTGAAGCTATTTTGAATGATAGTAAAACAATTGTTTCCTCATGCACTATTTTAAATGGTGAGTACGGTTATAGAGATGTTGCTGTTGGTGTTCCTGTTGTACTTGGTAAAAATGGTGTTGAAAGAGTCATTGAAATGGATTTAGATGAACAAACGCAAGAAAAATTTGCAATTTCAGTGAAATCTATACAAGATGGTATTAATATACTAAAAGAAAACAATTTTTTATAGGAGAATAGATGCAAACAAGAATTGAAAAAGATACAATGGGTGAAATTGAAGTTCCAGTAGATGCTTATTGGGCTGCACAAACACAAAGAAGTATTCAAAACTTTAAAATAGGGCAAGAGACTATGCCTTATGAAATTACAAGAGCATTTTCTTACCTGAAAAAGTCAGTTGCTTTAGTCAATAAAGATCTTGGAAAATTAGATGCAAAAAAAGCAGATGCTATCGCAGCTGCAGCTGATGATATGTTAGCTGGAAAACTCGATGGAAATTATCCGCTTGTTGTTTGGCAAACAGGTTCAGGTACACAATCAAATATGAATAACAATGAAGTGCTTGCAAATCGTGCGACTGAAATTTTGGGTGGTGACTTTCGAGTTGAGAAGTTAATTCATCCAAATGATGATGTCAATAAATCACAATCTTCAAACGATACTTACCCTACAGCACTGCATGTAGCTTCTGTTATCGCTGTAGAAGAACAATTGTTACCAGCAATTGCAAAACTCAAAGCAACACTTCAGGCAAAAAGTGAGGCATTTAGCGATATTGTTAAAATTGGTCGTACACACTTGCAAGATGCAACACCTTTAACACTTGGTCAAGAGATTAGTGGTTGGGTAGAGATGCTGAACAAGTCTGAAAAGATGGCAAAAGATTCACTTGAAGCGGTGCGTGAACTTGCACTTGGTGGTACAGCGGTTGGAACAGGTTTAAATGCTCATCCAGAACTTGGAGAGAGGGTTGCAGCGAAATTAAGTGAACTGACAGGGCATGATTTTATCACGGCACCAAACAAGTTCCATGCTTTAACTTCACATGATGCTTTAGTGTTTGCACATGGTGCACTCAAAGCACTTGCAGCAGATATGATGAAAATCGCAAATGATGTACGATGGTTAGCTTCAGGGCCACGTTGTGGTCTTGGTGAAATTGAAATTCCAGCAAATGAGCCAGGAAGTTCTATTATGCCAGGAAAAGTAAATCCTACACAAAGCGAAGCTGTGACAATGGTCGCTTGTCAAGTGATGGGAAATGATGCAACTATCGGTTTTGCAGCGAGTCAAGGAAACTTTGAACTCAACGTTTTTAAACCAGTTATTGCTTATAATTTTTTACAATCAGTAAGACTTTTAAGTGATTCTATTGTTTCATTTAACGATAATGCAGCCGTAGGAATTATGCCAGTAAATGCAAGAATTGATCATTTCTTACATGATTCACTCATGTTAGTAACTGCACTTAACCCTTATATAGGGTATGAAAACGCAGCAAAAATTGCAAAAACAGCCCATGCAAATAACTCAACACTTAAAGCCACTGCTATAGAGCTTGGTCTTTTAACTGCTGAACAGTTTGATGAGTATGTAAAACCAGAGGAAATGATTGCTCCAAAGGAGTAGTCATATCATTTTAAAACAAGGAGAATAAATGAACGTACATGAGTATCAAGCAAAACAGATATTTGGACAGTATGGTGTTCCAACACCAAAAGGTATAATGGTAGAGAGTGTGAAAGATGCAGTAACAGCTGCAGAACAACTAGGTGGACCAGTATGGGTTGTCAAAGCACAAATCCATGCAGGTGGTCGTGGTCTTGGCGGTGGTGTAAAACTTGCTAAAAGTCTTGAAGAAGTTGAGAAATTAGCTGATGAAATTCTTGGAATGACTTTGGTGACACACCAAACAACTGCTGAGGGGAAATTGGTTCAAAAACTTTATATTGAAGATGGTGCTGACATCAAAGATGAATTTTATCTTTCTGTTGTTTTAGATAGAAAATTAGAAATGCCTCTTATTATGGCTTCAACAGAGGGTGGAATGAACATAGAAGATGTGGCTGAAAAAACTCCTGAAAAGATTATTACAGTTCCTGTTGATCCGAGTATTGGTTTTCAAGGTTTTCATGGTCGAGAACTTGCGTTTGGTCTTGGAATTACAGATAAAAATGAACAAAAAAATATTATTAACTTTGCAAAAAAACTTTTTGCTGTATATATGGATAAAGATGCAGAACTTATTGAAATTAACCCTCTTGTAAGAACAGGTAATGGAGAATTTTTAGCACTTGATGGAAAAATGGGCTTTGATAACTCTGCACTTGGTCGTCAGCCAGAAATTGCAGCGATGCGAGATTTAAGTGAAGAAGATCCTGATGAAGTGGAAGCTTCTAAATATGGTCTTTCATATGTTGCACTTGATGGTGAGATTGGTTGTATGGTAAATGGTGCTGGTCTTGCGATGGGTACTATGGATACGATTAACCATATGGGTGGGACTCCTGCAAACTTTTTAGATGTTGGTGGTAGTGCAAATGCAGAGACTGTTGCAAAAGGTTTTGAAATTATTTTGAAAAACCCGAATGTAAAAGCTATTTTTGTAAATATTTTTGGTGGTATTGTTCGTTGTGATCGTATTGCAAATGGTATTATTGAAGCGACAAAAATTACAGATGTTAATGTTCCTGTAGTTGTTCGTCTTGATGGTACAAATGCACCAGAAGCTGCTGAAATTCTTAAAAATGCAAATATTACTAACTTAATTGTTGGTGACGATTTAGGTGACGGTGCAGCAAAAGCTGTAGCTGCTGCAAAAGGAGAATAATTAAATATGTCAATTTTAGTCAATAAAGATACAAAAGTAATCGTTCAAGGTTTTACAGGAAAAGAGGGTACTTTCCATGCTGAGCAGTGTCTTGCTTATGGTACACAAATTGTTGGTGGTGTGACACCGAACAAAGGTGGTCAAGAGCATTTAGGGAAACCGGTTTTCAATACTGTAAGTGAAGCTGTAAAAACTACAGGGGCAACTGTAAGTATGATTTTTGTTCCACCTGCATTTGTTGGTGATGCTGTTATGGAAGCTGCTGAAGCAGGGATAGAACTTGCTGTAATCATTACAGAAGGTGCTCCTGTTAAAGATATGCAAGCGGCCAAAGCTTATGCAACAAAACACAATATGAAAACTATTGGGCCAAACTGTCCGGGTATTATTACGGCAGAAGAGTGTAAAATAGGTATTATGCCTGGTATGATTTTCAAAAAAGGAAATGTTGGACTTATTTCTAAGTCTGGTACACTTACATATGAAGGTGCAAACCAAGTTGTTAAAGAGGGATATGGAATTACAACTGCAGTTGGTATTGGTGGAGACCCTATTATTGGACTTTCATACAAACAAATATTACCAATGTTTGAAGCAGATCCAGAGACTGAAGCAATCGTTATGATTGGTGAAATTGGTGGTGATCTTGAAATTCAAGCTGCAAAACTCATTAAAGAACAAATCACAAAACCTGTTGTTGCATTTATTGCAGGGCAAACTGCACCGAAAGGAAAAACAATGGGTCATGCTGGAGCAATTGTTTCTGGAACAGCGGGAACTGCTGCTGAGAAAATGGCGGCACTCGAAGCTGCTGGTGTTAAAGTTGTTGTTTCTCCAGCTGAAATTGGAAAAGCTATCGCTGAAGTCTTGTCAAAATAATAATATCTAGTGTGAGAGTCGTAAATGTAACATTTTTTATGTTTACGATGCGTTAGGAGCACATTTTATAAAAAACTTATAAAAACTTAGATATTGTTTGCAAACAAAGAGCAAAATACAATATTATTTGTATTTAATAATAGGAGAATAAATGGGAACTTTTAAAACTGAAAACCCAGGTGATCAACCTGTATGGGTCAATACAGACAACTGTAAAGCATGTGATATTTGTGTATCTGTATGCCCTTCAGGTGTACTTGGTATGAAGTATGATAATAAATCTACGCTTGGTGCAATGATTTCGATTGATCATCCAGAAGCATGTATAGGATGTAATGAGTGTGAACTTACTTGTCCTGACTTTGCTATTTATGTAGCTGATAGAAAAGAGTTAAAAGCTGCAGGATTAAGTTTTGCAAAATTA
This sequence comes from Sulfurimonas sp., assembly GCA_015487265.1. GTDB lineage: Bacteria > Campylobacterota > Campylobacteria > Campylobacterales > Sulfurimonadaceae > Sulfurimonas. Next base: position 8,163 of record WFQD01000241.1, read on the forward strand.
ACAGATGAAGCGAAAGCTCGTCAAGAAGCAATTATTGCAAACAATTATATGTCACTTAGTGAACAAGGAGTTAAATAATGGCAAGAGAAGTAATTTCAACTGGTAATGAACTCGCAGCAATTGCTGCTGTTGATGCTGGTGCTAAATTTTTTGGTGGGTATCCGATTACTCCATCATCTGAGATTATGCATGTCTCATCAGATTTATTACCTAAAGTGGGTGGTACAGCAATTCAAATGGAAGATGAAATCGCTGGTATATCTGCTGCACTTGGTGCATCAATTACTGGCGTGAAAGCATATACAGCTACTTCAGGTCCTGGTATTTCACTCAAAGCTGAACAAATTGGACTTGGATTTATTGCTGAAGTTCCATTAGTTATTTTTAATGTTATGCGTGGTGGTCCATCAACTGGTCTTCCTACTCGTGTATCACAAGCAGATATTGGTCAGGCACAATACCCAACACATGGTGATTATGCTTCTATAACAATTTGTGCAGGTTCTCTAACAGAGTGTTATACACAAAGTGTGAGAGCATTTAACTTAGCTGAAAAGTATATGACTCCTGTATTTATGCTTTTAGATGAAACAATCGGGCATATGCACGGAAAAGCAGTTCTTCCAGATTTAGAAGAAATTCAAGCACAAAATGTAACACGTGAAAGATTCGAAGGTTCTCAAGCAGATTATAGACCTTATGATGTACCTATGAATAAGCCGGCTGTTATTAACCCAATGTTCCAAGGCTATAAACACCATGTTACTGGTTTACACCATGGTCCTACAGGTTTCCCAACAGAAGATGCTGAACAATGTGAATTTAACATTGAAAGACTTGTTGGTAAAATAAACACTGTTGCTGCTCAAAATGATGGTTTAGATGATTTGCCTGATTATGAAGAGTATAGAATGGAAGATGCTGAAGTATGTCTTATTGCCTATGGTTCTATCGGGCTTGGTGCTTATGAAGCAGTTGAAAAACTTCGTTCTGAAGGTATTAAAGCTGGTATGTTTAGACCTATTATGTTATGGCCATCTCCTGCTAAAAAAATAGCTGAAATTGGTGAAAGATTTAAAGATAAAATCTTTGTAACAGAGTTAAATATGGGTCAATACTCAAAAGAGATTGAAAGAATCATTAAAAGAGATGATTTTACGACACTATTAAAAGCAAATGGTCGTCCAATCGCACCTGCTGAAATGGTAGCAAAAGTTAAGGAGATGATGTAATGGCATTTAATTATGATAAATATTTACGTGTAGAAAAAATGCCAACACTATGGTGTTGGGGTTGTGGTGATGGTGTTATTTTAAAAGCTACGATTCGTGCTATGGAAAAAATGGGTTGGGATTTAGATAAAGAAGTTTGTGTGGTTTCAGGAATTGGATGTTCTGGACGTTTTTCTTCTTATATAGATTGTAACACAGTGCATACTACACATGGTCGTACAGTTGCTTATGCTACTGGTATTAAATTGGCAAATCCACATATTAATGTGGTTGTTGTTGCCGGTGATGGTGATGGTCTTGCGATTGGTGGTAACCATACAATTCATGGTTGTCGTCGTAATATCGATATGAACTTTATTTTAATCAACAACTTTATTTACGGGCTTACAAATTCTCAAACTTCTCCAACAACACCAAAAGGTATGTGGACAGTTTCTCAGAAAAATGGTAATATTGATCCAACATTTAATGCTTGTGATTTAGCTATTGGTGCAGGGGCTTCTTTTGTTGCTCGTGAGTCTATGCTTGATCCTAAAAAGTTAGAGAAAATTTTAGTAAAAGGTTTTAAACATAAAGGTTTCTCTTTTATGGATATTATGTCAAATTGCCATATTAACCTTGGTCGTAAAAATAAAATGGCAAATGCTATGGAAAACCTTGAGTGGATTGATAGTATTACACTTCCGCTTAAAAAATGGGAAGCTCTTTCTGAAGAAGAACAACTCAACAAATTCCCAACAGGTGTTTTAAGAGAAGTTGAACAAGAAGAGTATTGTGATATGTATGCAGAGATTCAAAAAGCTGCTCAAGGTAAACGTGCAAAAATCACACAAGATGATTTTGCGAAAAAAATATAAGGAAGCCTAATATGAGAAATACTTTAAGATTTACTGGTGTAGGTGGGCAGGGTGTTTTACTCGCTGGTGAAATTATGGCTGCTTGTAAAATCAAAGATGGTGGTGAAGGGTTAAAGACTGCAACATATACTTCTCAAGTACGTGGTGGTGCAACAGTTGTTGATATTACACTTGATGATGGGACAATTCGTTATCCATATGCAAATGAGGGTGAAATTGATTTTATGCTTTCTGTGGCAAATGTATCTTATAACCAATTTAAAAGTGGTGTGAAAGAGGGCGGAACAATTGTTGTTGATCCAAATCTTGTGCACCCAACTGATGAAGATAGAAAAAAATGGGTTATTCATGAGATTCCTATTATTACAATCGCAAAAGAAGAAGTTGGAAATGTTATTACTCAATCTGTTGTTGCTTTAGCAATTACAAATACAATGACAAATGTTCTTCCGAGACAATCTTTGATTGACACTATGCTTTCAAAAGTACCGCCAAAAGTTCATGAAGCAAATAAAAAAGCTTATGACTTAGGTGAAAAATATGCAAAAGAAGCAATGGCATCATAAATTTCTTTTCAAGTAATCCTTCATAAGAAGGGTTGCTTTTTTTTAACAAATATTTTAATATTAAATAGTATCTATTCTAATGCTTTCCCAAAAAAATTCTACATGTTTTTCAAATTGCGTTGCAAGGGAGTTTGTTGGTAAGGCATCAAAATGCATAAGAGTCACTTGAAGTCTTATGTAGAAGAGGGTAGAGAGAAACTCATATGCCATTATTATAGGGTCACTTGAATACACAAGAGAGTTTTGCATCATAATAAAAAACCCTTCAGAGAGTATTTTTATATTTTTATCGTGAAATTGACTCATAAACTGCTCTCTAAGGCTTTTGTTTTGAAGAAGCTCTATCATGAGTAAGCGAAACATGTTTTCATTGTTCTTGTCAAATGTAAGCATCTTGTACTGTAAAACAAATTTATTTAAAAACGGTTTTCCTCGTAATGCCAGTGCTTTTATTTCTTCTGTTTTAAGAGAGAAGGGTGAGGAAAAAATCTCTTTGGCAACTTCTAAAAAAATCTCTTCTTTGTTTTTATAGTGATTATAAATCGCACTTTCCCTAATACCAACTTTCGAGGCTATTTTCCTTACACTTGCACCTTTATACCCTAATTCCGAGAATAAAATTGTAGATACTTTGAGTATTTTTTCTTTTGTTGAACTTGTCTTCATGCTTTAAAAGCCTCCTATTTATCGAATGAACATCTGTTAATATAGCTATAATTATACATGAACACTTGTTAATATATGCTTTACATAAAGTTAACAAGTGTTCTTATTATTTTTAAACAGAGTGAACATTTGTTCATTTAGTAAAAAATAGTTTATAAAGCATTCTTTGTGTAAAATTTCACAGGTACAACAGATAGTGACTTGAGTAATCAAGAGGAAAGTCCGAGCTGCTGTAAGACAGTGTTCCATTTAACGAATGGCCATAGTAATATGAGGGAAAGTGCAACAGAAAATAGACTGCTATTTATTTTGTCGCATATCTGAACAAAGTCCAGATATGCTTTCGCTAGCCGTTAAGGCACTAAAGCATAAAAATGCTGTCGGCATTTTTAGCCTTTTTGCGAACAAAAAGTAGTAAAGGTGAAAAGGTGGAGTAAGAGCCCACCAGTCTTTATGGTAACATAGAGAGCTTGTAAACCCAACATGGCAGCAAGAAACAGATGGTCAGCGTCTTACAATGCTACTGTTTCGCTAGAGATACTATGTAAATAGTAAAGTAGATTAATACTATCACAACAAAACTCGGCTTATGTTGTGCCTAAACTTCTATAACTCCCTATTTATAGGGTTTTAGATACTTTTTCTTTTTCGATTGTAACCGTTTCGTCACAAATTGCACTATCGAACAAAGAAAAGTTATTGATGTGGCTACACTAATTCATACTTAGAATATTTAGTCATTCTAAGATAAAATATCAGTATGAGTAAGGATAAAATCAAGATGAGAAATAGTAAATACACGAGAGAGTTTAGAGATTCCAGCATTCAGTTGGTGATGAATTCAGATGA
>WFQD01000242.1 GCA_015487265.1 Sulfurimonas sp.
GAATTCAATCTATGCAATAACTAAAACTAAGACCTTTTGTAAATCTGATATCTATGAAATATAAGGTAATCTTATTTTATTTCTTATTAAGTAGTTCAATGTCTTTTTCGCAATTGTGGAATAAAAAGATTGACAGTGTATATCAACATGTGGATAGAGAGGATATCGACTCATTAATGAAAAGCTACGATGAAATTTTTAGCTATATGAAGAATATGAGTTATAATAGTGCAGTACAGGTATGTGAAGAGCTAAAGTCAAAGACATCAGCTAAAAAAGATTCTTATTTTGAAGAACTATTAGCCGGAAATTATTTGGCCTGGTTATATGCAAAAAGAGATAAGGAAAAAGCTTTGGCCGAATATTTCAACCTTATTAACATTATTCCAAAAATGAATCTGAACGAGCAAGCGCATGCATATTATTATGCGGGAAGGTTTCATATATCAATTGGGATGCCCAAACTTGGTGCTAAGTATTTGTTGAAAGCTATAGATGCTTTTATGGTAATTGGAAACCATCTAAAGCTATTTCAAATTCACTTTGTACTTGCAGATACATATTACAAAACTCAATTATATAGAAAAACTATTAATGAAATGCAGCAAGCCTTACATAATTATCATGAGATAGTTGATAGTAGTGAAAGGCTTTCTTTATCAAATGGCAGAATGTACTTATCTGCGTATAATACAATTGCTCTTTCATATGAAAAGTTGGGTATGCCGGATTCCGCTCAGGCTTTTTATAAGAAGGCTAAACAAATTGCTATAGAATCTAACAATTCAATATGGCAGAATATTATTAATGGCAATATGGGACATATCTACATGATTAATAAAAATTATGATAGTGCTGAAATAACATACAAAAAAACTGTATTGCTAAGCACTAAATATAAAATGATAAGTAGTGCAATAAATAACATGATTGCTTTGGCAGAGGTGTATATGCGAACGGGAAGAATAGATTCTGCAGCAATCAAGCTGGAAGAATGTTATGAGTATGCGTTGCGCCACAAAAAATCTCTTCCCATCGCTTATTACAGGATTAATTCAGAAGTAAATGAGAAAAAAGGTGATTTTGAAAAAGCATTAAGTTTTATAAAGAGATATCATTTCATTAAAGACTCCATTAAGAATATTGCATTATCCAATAAAATGAGCAACATTTCTTTAGAGCATTCACTTGAAAAGGAGCGATCAAGACTTGAGGAGCTAGAAGTACTGAATAAGATTGATCATGAAAGATTAACTGCTCAAAATAGTATTATAGTAAGCTTGATGGCAATCTTAGTTGTTTTAACAATATTGTTTGTCATCTATTTTAGAGACAGAAAGAGAATTCGTAATTTAAATAACAATCTAAAATCGATCAACGAAAAGTTAATAATTAGTAATAAAGAATTAAATGTTGCTCTTAAATCTTTAAAAGCTACACAAACCCAACTTCTTCAAAATGAAAAAATGGCATCATTAGGTATCCTGACTGCGGGAGTGGCTCATGAAATCAATAATCCTCTTAATTATATAATGGGGGCTTATGTCGGGTTAAACGAATTATTTAAAGGTTACAGCGGTAAGAATAAAAAGGAAATTGGTCTTTTTTTGAGAAGTATGGATGAAGGTATAAAAAGAATATCAAGAATTGTTGTAGGTTTAAATCACTTTAGTAGAGATAGTAGTAACTATGACGAAGAGTGTGATATTCATTCTATACTGGATAATTGTATTTCTTTACTTGAAAGTACGCTTAAACACCGAATCGATGTTCAAAAGGAATACTCGGGTAAGTCAATGACAATTCGTGGAAATATGGGGAAACTGCATCAGGCATTTTTTAATATTCTGCTTAATTCAATTCAAGCCATTAAAAACAATGGAATAATTACTATTAAAACCTTTATTGACAGTGGTAAAGTATCAGTATGCATTAAGGATAACGGTTGCGGAATAAGCAAAGAAAATATAAAACGTATCTTGGTTCCGTTTTTTACAACCAAGGCACCGGGAAAAGGTGTAGGTCTGGGCTTATCCATTTCTTATTCCATTATTAAAGATCACAATGGAATGATTGTTTTTAGTTCAGACCTTGGAAAAGGTACTACAGTAACAATATCATTCACACAAAAGATTAATACAATATGAACAACAAGCCAAAACTCCTATATGTTGATGATGAGCCCATTAATTTGATGCTTTTTGAAGTTAATTTCAGAAAGAGATATGAGGTTATTACAGCTGAAGATGCAATACAAGGTCTCCAGCTATTGGATGAACACAAAGATTTCAAAATTGTGATTAGTGACATGAGAATGCCGAAGATGACCGGAATTGAATTTATCCGAAAAGCCAAGAAGATTTATCCTGACATTTCATTTTTCATATTAACAGGCTATGATATCAGGGGGGAGATTCAAGAAGCGATCAATCAAGGCCTAATTATAAAATGTTTCCAGAAACCGCTTAATATTGATGAGATAAGTGAATCTATCGATCAATCAATTAACAAAGAATGATCGGAAGCTCTACCTCTTAGTATTTTAGTTCATTGACACTCATTTGCCGGAGGGTAATTTATTGAGGAGAAGAAGTCGTACTCCCCATGTAGTGCCCGGATCTATTACTGTTGTCCTCGCCTTACAATAAACGGCCATTATGCACATAATCCGCATCAGGCTCCGGGCTTTGTCCCTGCCCATTTTTATGCCTTCAAGTGCAAGATCAGCGCAATATCTGCGAGTTCCGCGCGTAGGGTCTTCCTGGTACATACGGTCCATTAACTCCATGATTTGCATATCTTTCTTGCTTACTTCTTTTGGCTTATAATACAAAGCACTTCTATGGATTGACAGTATTTCAC
>WFQD01000243.1 GCA_015487265.1 Sulfurimonas sp.
ACAGAATGCTGCCCGTCACTATCCAATGTAACTACACCTTGGATAGCTGGATAATTTACCAATATATGATTAAATACAGTTTTAAGGGCAGCACCTTTACCTAGATTAACTGCATGTCGCAGTAAAACTATTTGGCTTTCTTCTTTTTTTTCTGTAAGTTTTGTAAATATATTTTTACTTTCATCACTGCTTCCATCATCTATTATAAAAATCTTATTTTTACTTTTAGCAAGAATATTTTCGACTACTTGCAGCAGATTATTGTCCGGATTATAGGCTGGGATTACAAAAGCATAACTATCCATTATGACCTTTCTTAATTATAATTGATGTACTGGTGGTTTTTAAGTATTGTTTACCTGTTATGGCATCTTCAAGTAAGATTTTAAGGGTATATGTACCATTTTCAAAATCTTCTTTATATATTCTTGTGTAAAAGCCACACCATTCTAGCTGAGGATTCTTAAAATGTACTGCCACATCTTTTCTATGTCGTTTAGCAGTTGCGATGAAATATGTTTTATTGTTTTGTTCATTTTGTAAGAGTAAAATTTTGTTAACTTTAGCATCATTATGTTGCTTGTCGATAAATGCCCATCCGTGCAGATAGATATAATTTCCTCTGTCAATCATAGGGTCTATAGTGCCTTGCGATTTATTGAAAATAGCCTTTTTTTGTAAGTGTATATTGTGCAATAATAGTGTCTTATTTGAAAAATATTCTTTTGAAATTTTAAAATTAGGCTTGACATAGTAGAGCAAATCCTTAACATGGCTAATGTATTTATCTAAAATGAGCCGTTGAATATCACCTTTCCATACCGAATACGTTTTCGTTGATCCACGGAAATCCAGATATACACCATCAGAACAGCTGTTGTTGAGTGCTTGCAAGAGTGTTCTTTTAGAAAATTCTACACGCACAAGTTTGTCACGAAATGGCTTTACATAAGGGTTAAATAACGTTGCAAAATCATTAGTGTATATTTTTAAGCAAGGGGAAGCTGATTTTATCAATGATTCCCATGTTTTCGCTTTACTTATGCTTCCAAGTTTATCTTGTTGCTGCTTTTGCATAGTATAAAGATGTTTATCGTTTATAAACAATGAAGCAACTAGTAAAACAAGAAAAGAGAGTATAGCTATATAACTCATTGGTATTTTCTTTGTTTGCCACCATTGAGTAAAATAGTTCCCGTTTATGGCTACAAATAAGATAAGAAAATCTCGTATCCAAAAACTGTTTCTTTCTGCATAAGAAGCGTATTTACCCCAGAGGAAGAAATCAATAATCAAAAAGATTAGACTCATCCAAGCGACAAGATTTTTTCTTGCTTTTTTGTAAAATAAGAAGAAAATAAATGATAGACTTAGGAGTGTGGGTGTTATCCATATCTGCCCAAATATTTTATGAATAGGTTGAAATTCAATCGGAACAGTATGCGGATAAATAAAAAACTTTTTTAACATATAAAGTTTATGAGTAAAAGTGTAATGTGATAGTTCTATGAGAAGTGGTAAATTACCGGTTGTTCCTATAAAAGCATTGAGATGGTATAAAATCCAAAAACTTATGATAAAGAAAAAAGCAACACCATAAAAAAAGAAAAATTTTCTATCAAATTGAATATATTTTCGACGTAATACAACATAGAGTAAAACAAAAATGAAAAATGCTCCACCTGATTGTTTAGTTAAAAAGGTTAAGCCTGAAAGTACTATGAGTGCGTAAAGAAATTGGTGAAATTTCTGTGTATTGTTCAAGTGGATTTCAGCAGCAAACAGGGTTGTTAATGTAATCATCCCCATAAGCATGACAGGGACATCTGCTTCTCCAGACATCGTGTTATGCATGAAATAATATGGATAAATCAATAAAGAAATAAATAAGAATACTTTATTTTTAGATTCTTTAAATAGCACCAATGGATAAACAAAAGAGAGGAGGGGAAAGATGATAAGTATAGTTTTGGCCATGAACCAAATTTCATTGGTGTTTTGTAACTTATAGATAGTAGCATAGAGTGCTGGAAGCAAGATAGGGTAAGCGGCATGAATAGGATGGTATTTGTTCGCATATAGTTCTAACCCCCATCTGTTCCAAGAAACTAGTGCATCCCAATCGGAAAAAATAGTATCAACAGTATTGAAAAGAGGAAGTACTATGATAAAGCCAATTATCCAGATGATAAAATACCAATAGTCTGATTGAGTATGCTGTTTTCTGTGGATAAAAGTGTACCAAATTGACCATATGATGCTAATCCACGCAAGGGATATGAAAACAATATTTGGGATTTTGAGAAAATATCCTGTTAATGTAATCAACCAAACTAACGAAAGTGATACACAAAAACCACTTATAAGAACAATACCGTATGACCATTTAGGATATCTATTGTAAAAATAGAGCTGAGGAGTGACAAAAAGAAAAAAGATTGCCATGAAAAAACTGAAAATTATCATAAAAAATTATCAACCTATTATAAAATAATATACTAAAGAATATTGTAACATTCTATAACTTAAGTTAATATAGAATCGAAAAAGTTGCATATGCGTTACCACCAAGACTTATGCATACTCAATTTTGGGATAATGTTTTTTGGTATGTGTCGATAGTTTTTCCCTAGTTTATAGCCTGTGATTTTGCATAGATTTCGTAGGAAAAATTCTGGTAGTTTGTGATAGGCTTTGTTGTGATGTAAAAACTTTAACTCAGAGAGGAGGTAGCGTTTTCCCTCCCCTTCGGCTTTGCCAAACGTATCGAGTAGCCATGACTCTTTTGCATGAAAAACACCTGTGTCGAAGTAGCGTTTAAACTCCTCTGCCGGTGTGTAGCTGTGTGAATGGTATACTTCTGCATTCGCATTGTAATGAAGTGTATATCCCGCTTGGAGGATTTTTGCTACTATGAACATATCTTCTCCGACAATGAGCCCATCTTTAAACCATCCAACCTCTTTAAGCACCTCTTTTTTATATGCTGCGAAACTATCAGAAAAGAAGACAGTTTTGATGCCATACTGCTCCTTATCTGCAAACGTACGTGTGTAGGAGGTTGATGGGTAGTTAAAGAGGCGAAGATGCTTACCGAAGATGGAGCTCTCTTCATACGGAAGTTGTCGTCCAAATACGGCTGCAATTGTATCATCTTGAAATGGCTCTATCAAATGCTCGATTGTATTTGGCGTAGCTGGGAGTGCATCTTGTGTTAAAAAGACTACAATCTCTCCATGTGCTTTTTGTGCTGCAAGTGTTCTTGTACCGCCATGGTCAAAACTGTTTTTTTGTATCACGATGAGCTGATCGGCAAACTGTTGTGCTATCTCCTGCGTTGCATCGGTTGAGGAAGAATCAACCACTATGAGCTCAAAGGGTACTGTTTGCTCTTTGAGCTTTTCAAATAGTGCCGGAAGATAGCTTTGGGCATTGTATGTTGGGATAATTACTGAGATATTCATCTATTTTCTCCAAGAGAAATCGCTTTTTTATAAAGAGGTTTTTCGATATAGCGATAGTAGATTATACTACATATGATGCAGATGGCAATAATTGCTACAAGCCCGAGGAGCGGGAGTAGTATAGAAGTGTTACTTGTGAAAAATCCTCTCAGCCCAATACTAAAAAATAACTCTAAGATAATGAGATGGGAGAGATAGAGGGTATAAGAAGCATCGCCAAGTTTGACGAAAAATGGATGTGCTTTGTAGAGTTTTTTCTCCTCCAAGATGATAGCAAGCCACACTACACCAACAGCGGCACTACCGTAACAGATAACACGTAAAAGTCCATTTTCAACAGCGTGGATAATCCCATAGGAATAACCAATCCCAATCATGGCAATAGTGATAGGAAGCATCTTTGTTTTTGCGATTGTCGTATGAAACATATACAAAAAAATACCACTAAAAAACTCGAGTAATAAAGGGGAATAAAAGAGTGATACAGCTTGATTTTGCGGAGTGTTAAGAGCAATTATGAGCACTATAAGTGTTAGAACAGGTAAAATCAAGGAGAGCTTTTTAAGTGGGAGAAAAAAAGTAAAAACAAACAGTAGATAAAAATAGAGCTCATACGAGAGTGACCACGAGATGGGTAAAACGAGCTCATACATATTTGTATTTAGTAGGAATAAAGAACCCACAAAATCCAAAGAGGTTAATGTATCGGGATTTTCGGAGTTCCGTATGAGTAACATCATTAGAAAAAATGGTAAATACCCAAGGTAGATGCGTGCAAAACGGTGTTTTAGAAATATTTTTGCATTTGTAAGAGTTCGCTCTTTATTAAAAGTACTGTATGCCATAATGTAGCCGCTAATAACAAAGAAGATATCGACACCAACAAATCCCCACTTGGAGAGAGCACCTATGAAACTAAGTGTACCACCCATGGCATAGTAGTGTGGGAGTGCATGGTGCAAAACAACAAAGAGTGCTGCGAGTGCACGCAGCATCTGGATGTTGTCGATGGTTTTGTTGTGGCTATAACCCATAAGTTTTTTGAAGATGCTCTATGGTGTTCGTGATGTAATCGGGTGCTATAACAGTACCCTTATCGTAGTCTTTTACCCGCTCAGCAGGTGCACCGAGATTAAATACCATAAGTGGCATATCCATCATAATTATCTCTTGTGTTGTGTAGGAGAATGTCTCAGGGCAGATAGATGGAATGAGAAATGTATCTATATCGTACTGCTTTACAAGTTCTGGGAGGTTTTCCCTCTCGTAGCGTCCTGTAACTTGGAAATGTTTGCTTTTGATATATTCAGAGATTTCGCCAATTAAAACAATGTTAATGTTTAGATTTTGTTTGTCAATCTGCTCTACTAGAGATTTGATAATACCCGCACCTTTAGCGATATTAATCGCTCCCAAGATACCTATTGTGATACCATCTTTTTGCGGATTTTTTTCTTTTGAGAGTTTTGGCAGCGGGGTTACTTCGTGTGGTATAACGCTGAATTTATCTCTATCGAGTGCAGTGTACGCTTTTTGCATAATCTCTTTGGAAGAGTTGGAAAAACAGATGATTTGTGTCGCTTCTTCGAGGAGTTTGAGCCACAATTCACGCCATTTAGGAACATCTTTATAATCACTCCCAAATGTCTTCCACTCTTGATCATTATGTTCCATACAGTGTGCACATCGCTCAAGGGAAGGTACTTCACAAAACGTTCCGTTTTCATCAAGAAGGGTAAAGTTGGGACATACAGGGTAGTAGTCATGTACAGGGACAATGAGCTTGGAGTGGTGGATATCTTTGATGGTTCGCACCATAAGCATCATCTCATCAGGTTGTTTAAAAGAGACAAGAGAATTGATAAATATCTCCTTTACGACAATCTCTTCCATAAACCGTTTAACCCCCTCAATGGTTGCGATTGAAAAATCAAGACTATACTCTTTGTACTTGAAAAAGAAATTGTATTGTGCAGCGTAGAAGTCGTATGTCAGGTAAAGTGTTTTTTTACCCTCGTTAAGGTACTGCTCCCTTCTTTGTTGTGCATAAAGATTTGCTCCTCCACCGAGTGCATGGTCTATGATGAGGTAAATCCCCTCTTCGTTGAGTGAAGAAGCAGTTAAGACAACCATTTTACGCAGAAGTGCATGGGGGTCTTTTTGGACATATTGTGCTACATCTCTGTCATAATTTGGGTAACGCTCAAGGAGTTTACGACCATTTTGTGCCATAAGCATAGATTTTTGTTGTGCAGAAAATGAGCCGCCATGTTTATGGTACACAAAAAGATTTGGTACCAAGATGTTTTTGTAGCCGTTGCTGATGGCTCTTTGACACCACTCATTCTCTTCGCCATACCCTTTGCCAAATGTTTCTTCGTCAAAAAATCCTATCTCTTTGGCAAGGTGGAAATTCACCCCCATACAAAAACCGACACCCGTTGGAATCTCTTCATAAAAAGGGAGTGGATTAATATTGCGAAATGCTTTGTCAAGTGTGGAGAGATCCATATTTTCAAAGATTTCATTGTCATCAATAAATTTTGGAAAACTTGCAATCTGCCCTGCATTGGTAAAAGGTGTAGTAGAAGCGATTTTCTCCATATGAACAATAGGATACATCAACCGCTCAAGCCAAAACGGTGGGAGCTCTGTATCGGTATTTAAGATAACAAAATGGTCTTGTGCATGAGAGAAAGCTTCGTTGACACTTTTGACAAATCCGAGATTTTCTTCATGGTCGATGAAAACAGCATCGCTGTGTTTTTCTAGTCGTTTAAGAAGATAAGGTTTTACTCTTTCATCGGGACTTGCATCATTAACAACGATAAGGCGATACTCTGATGTGGTGTTTTGCTCAAGGCTGTTAAAGAGTGCTTCGAGAAAATGAAAACCGTTATAGACCGGTATGATGATGTTGATACGCAATCCGTCAAGTGAATAATGACTCTGCTTAAAATTTTTAAACCAATACTCCGGATCAATTTTTACGAGATTTGCACTTTTTTTAAGGTTTTGTCCACTTTTCTCTTTTACTTTTTGTAAAAGATAGCGAACCTCACCCCGTTTGAGGTAAAAAATCACTTTTTTAAGAACCGCGGGATTTTTAATAACAGAGAGAAGTGTACGCAGTTTTGAGGGTATCTGTGCTATCTGTTTGGGAAAGAGCCGTTTAATACGACTTTTTATCCGCATCGACTCGGCAAGCTCTTCAAGGGCATCTATGCGATCATACTGCTCATTTATTTTACATTTTTGTACAGTAAAAACATCTTTGCCATGGTACTGTTGTGAGAGCACAAGGGAAGCGAGCTCATTGAGTGTTTGCTCATCGAGCTGTGTGTAGTGTGATGGGCTTGGGGCAATCTGTTTCTCTTTGACGGCACAAACAATCCCGAAAAAACGCTCAATTGCATGTGCGATGGTGTTATCAAGCTGCCCTTTTTCCTCCTCAAACTCCATGGTGCCATCTGTAAAAAGTTTCATTACAGGTTCAAGCATCTCACTTCGCGTCCAAAACATCGTACCGCCGGCAAAAGAGTAGTTGTCTTGAAATACAAATCCCGACTTCTCTATAAGTTTATCTATCTTGGTTGTGTTGCCATAATCATAAAGTTCTGAGTCTAGGATGGTGTTTTTCCCTGTAATCATACCGATGTTTGTATCCTGCTCAAACATTGTGACAATATCTTTAACGGTGGTATCGGAGCCGATAAGGTCAAAATAGAGCAGTTTTCTCCACACATTACCAAGAGGGCTCTTACCTGTTTTTTTGGTGTGAAGTTTACAGATATATTTGTAGGTATGCACCCCTATGAGCTCCATCACGCGTAAAAATGGCAGCACATCTCTCCCTTTATTTTCTACTTTGTAGAGATGGACTTGAGGATATTCCTCCAAAATAGTGATAATCTCTTCATCTGAGATATGGGGCGGAATGGTGATAAAAAGATCAAAAGGTGTACAAATCTCTTGGATATAATTGTAAATCTCACCCCAAAGGTCGGGATAGAACATATGGCAGATGATGGCTATGTCACCTGTAGGGGTTATGGGTTTAGGAGTCTCTTCAAGAAGTGTATTGTTTTGGTATATAAGTTGTTTCATAGTTATTATTGTCTCCATTTATTTTCTATTGTCATACTGTACGTTGAGAGGTATAAAAGTGCATCGATTAAGATATTGATAAGGCGTGTAAGGAAAACGGAAAAGACAACAATATCTGTCTGAATATCGATATGTAAAAATGTAACAATAGCGACAAATGCCCCCTCCCTTACTCCAAGTCCACCAGAAGCACCAGGTGTTACGAAACCTATGAGCCAACTGACAATATAAACACCTGCAAGCTCATTGAAAAGTATCCAACTAGAAATCTCCATCTGGTAGGTGATAATCCAAGAGAGCATTAAACCTTGCATAGATATAGAAAATGTTAAAATCGCTGCTAAGAGTAATTTTTTAGAAAATGTAAAAGTAGGATATAGAAATCGTAAAGATAGAAGAGCAACTATGGCAATAGAGAGAAAAGCGATCTGAATCTTCATGGGAATTGTACTGCTCATCAGTGCAAAAATCAAAGCAGAAAGAATGGTGGCAAGGAGAAGTAAAGACATCAAAAGTAATGATACTCTCCCCATCTCTGTTTGGGAAATACCAAGTTTAGATGCAATAGCCTGTCGTCCAATAAAATGAAACACATTTCCGGGAAGATACTTTGCAACCTCTGTTTTGGAAAAATAATAGTACGCTATTTTATACGGAAATGTTGTTTTTGCATAGTTCATTAGCATCATATGCCATGCATAGATACCTGTTAAGGTGGAGAGTAGATTGAGCATTATTAAAGGGATAAGAATAGTTTTAAACTCTGAAAATTTGTTGATGAGATCAGTCAATGTGTACTCTTTAAAGAGTTGATAAAAAACAAAGATAACACCAGCTATCCCTAGAAGCTTACCAAGCAAATAAGCATAATGTTTTATCGTATTTTGATTCATCAATATTACAACTTTCGCAGCTTAGAAAATATCTTCTCTTCTAAAATAGCCTCAGCTTTTGCATTGCTTAGTTTTTGCTCATACGAGGTTAAAGCATTTTTGCCTACCTGTTGTACAAGTGCCGCATCCTTTTTAATCTCTAAAATACGCTCTGCCAATGTTTGGGGTGTATTGTCTTTGACAAAAAAGATATCTTCATTATCACAAAATGCCTCTTGCATAGCATCTGTTTTGAGTGTCAAGTGGGGCTTACCGACACGAAAAGAGTCGTTTGTTTTGTTAAGCACCACACTGTTTGCACGTTGTCCGATACTAAAGAGCCCAAGGTTAATATCTGTAGCGTTATAGTAGTAGTTAAGCTCTTCGAGGCTCATATAGCCTTTAAACTCAACATTTGTAAGGTTATATTGTTTTACAAGTGCCTGGCATGCTGCGAGGTCTGGACCTTTGCCAATCATAAGAAAAAAAGTATCATCCCCACGCTCTTGTAAAATCTTTGCCGCTTCGATAATCACGCGTGTGCCATGAAGTGGGATATAGCTGCCAACATATAAAACACTGAAGTTTTTTTTGTAAGGTTCAACGCTCTGTGGTTTGACATTTTCTTCATTGATGGTAAGGTGGAGTCGGACAAATTTCTCTTTTGGGATTGAGTATGAAGCAGAGAGTGTTTCTATGAGCTTGTTGGTATCAACAATGACAAAATCAGCAAGTTCAAGTGACTTTTTCTCAATCCAAAAAGTGAATTTACCAAGTAAACTCTGTGGCTTATACACTTTCCTATCGTTACACATCATATCAAAGATGGAGAGGTAAAAATCAAACACAATAGGCTTTTTGGTAAAAAGGCGGAGAAAGAGTACTAAAAAGTGTCCCATATACCCAACATAATAAAAATCTTTCCCAATCATCTTAAAAGGGAGACGAGCAAGTATGCTTGGGATACGACTTAGATAACTCTTCCCAAAAGAGACACACTCATCATAATCAAACTTTTTTTGCAGTGTTTCTCTGTGAAACTTGTTTCTTGAGATGGTTGGTTTATCTGCACAGGTAAAAAGGACTTTCATTTAGCTGTTGTTTTCTTCTTTTGAGTTGCGTTTGAGCTCCTCGACACGAAGCTCTTCAAGAAGTTTACGATTGACTGAAAGCAGGTCTGCAACAAAGGCAATAAGCCCTGTTTGAAATCCCATCCCCATAAGTGCACCGGCTAAGATAACAGACTGCACATGACCATCTCCTTCTCCTGAGAAGTAGAAAAACAGATAACGCAATCCAAGGAGTAATCCAAGTCCAAAGAGGAGTGCCGCGATGCTCATAAAAAATTGAAACGATTTATAGACAACGGAGATGCGGACAATAGTGACAACCGATTTTTTGATGTAATTTGGGATACTTGAGAGGAGTCTTGATGGTCTTAAGTCCTCATTTGTACGAACCGGCACCGAAGTGATAGCCATATTTTTTTGTCCTGCTTGGATGATGGTCTCAAGTGTGTATGTGTAGTTGTTGTACACATTGAGCTGCATCGCACACTCTCTACTCATTGCACGAAAACCACTTGGTGCATCGGGTATATCTGTACCGCTTGCTTTTCGCACAACCCATGAACCAATGTTTTGCAAAATCTTTTTAATTGGTGAGAAGTGCTCTGTTTGATTGATTGGTCTCGCACCTATGACATACTCCGCTTTATGCTCAAGGATAGGCTGGACGAGTTTTGGGATATCTTGTGCCTCGTATTGGTTGTCTGCATCTGTGTTGACAATTACATCTGCACCTTGTCTAAGACACTCTTTGAGTCCAGCCATAAACCCTTTTGCAAGTCCACGGTTGTGTTTAAAATTGACAATATGATCCACACCACACTCTTTGGCTACTTTAACGGTATCATCAACACTTCCATCGTTGATTATGAGCCACTCAACAGTGTCAAACCCTTCCACCTCTCTAGGAAGTGCTCCAAGTGCAATACTCAGTGTTTCAGCTTCGTTGTAACATGGGATTTGGATAATAAGTTTCATAAGAGTAACTCCTCTGGTTATTTATAATATTGTAAAAAGTAAAAGAAATCAGAATAAATCGACTGAACAGATATAAGTATAACTGCAATGCTAAATATAAAGTATTTACTGAATCTATCAACAAAAATTCCCGCCATTATAGCAAATGAAAACAAAAACGGCAATAAATAGCGAGGTTGTAACCCTCCCAAATATCCACTGTTTAGATGTGCTTTGTAGGAGAAAATATATTGAACAACTAATACTGCTAGAACAGAGAGCAGGGTGATTTTCCCTACTATACAGTGACTTGATGAGGTGGTCTCTGTTTTTTGGCATAAAAACAACATCGCAAGCAGTGCAAATATATGTAAGGTGAGTAAACCTACATATCCAATTGCATCAGGATGACCAAATGAGTGGTGGGAGTGGATACCAAACCAGCCACTTTTGATATAGTGTATCATCCTCTCAAACCATTGTGTTGGGTTTAAATGAGCTCTATACTGTTCAGGTGTATAAAAACCGGAGTGTAGATAAGCCTCATGATGTGTGACATTGTATGTCGGAACTAAAGCGTGATAATGCAGCATGATATAGGCTTGATAGTAGAGTGCCGGAGCAATAGCAAGTACAAGTATGGCAATATGTACCTTTTTGATCTCTATTTTTTGTTTGGTTTTAAAAAGATAGATAAGATAAAAAACAAGGGCAAAGAAAACTAAAATAGCCGCTGTTAGCTTGCTAAAATAAGATACAAAGATACCCAAAGAGAGCAAGGTGTATGTGGGTGTATCGTACCTTTTCTCTATCAGTCGCCAAAATCCAAGGACAAAAAGAGCTCCACCGAGAATGGCAAGAGGGTCATTAGAAACACTTGCTCCTATATAAGCGTGCATAGGGACAGAAACAAGTAAAGAAAGAAATGCAAAATCCCCTAAAATAGTAAAATTTGCTCTATATCCAAGATAAAGGATAAGTATAAAAGCCAGCATATAAACAGCAAGACTAACAACTCTAAAATTATCTGCATTTTCCCGCAACGAGAGTGTGGGATTGTATGCTAGGTTTGCAAGCTCATAGTAGAGTGGAGGATGACTCAGGTAGTTGTTCATATGCTCAAAATCTGTAATAAATTGATGGTGATGATGTACATACTCGATGTATGAGAGATGTACCGTTTCATCAGGCGGATATCCAACACGGACATGATTTTTATAGTAAATGGTTTTAAAAAGTGTTAAAGCAAAAAAGAGTGCATATAAGATGATTTTTGCAGTGGAGATGGTTTGTTTGTTTTTATATAAATATATAAAAAAAAGAGCAAATAAATAAAATATAATCGATGCAAACAAAAGGTCAATATGAAATGATGTATAGTTTGTTTGTGCTAATTTTGAGAGGATGATGGCGAGCTGAGGGTCATTTCCAGCAGATTCAAAAGTGACACCATGTGCAGAGTTTTGTTGAAAATTTTTAATTTGATATGTTGGTTGTATGCTCCCTTGAGAAAATCGATAATAACGAGTTTGAAGCCAGTTGTGTTCTATGATTGTAAGGTTTTGAAAAGAGATTTTCGTTGATGCTTGTGTTGTAGGGTCAAATCGTAATTTAGCAATATCCTTTAAATTTGGCAGAGTAAAGCTGTAGGTTATACCATCTACTTTAAAAGGTTTGATAGCTCTTTGTTCACTGAAAGCTTGATTTTTTTTGTGTGCATAGTAGATTATTGTGCGTTGTGGTGCATTGTTGGGTGAAGAGATTTGTACAGTGAGAGTTGTACCATTTTGTATATACAAGAGTAGGACAAAAAGTGATGCAATCCCAATAAAAGGTTGTATAAAGTAGGAGATTAGCTTTTTGGACATATACTAAAATCCTCTTTATCATCACAAAGATTTGGATTATAGTAAGGATCACCATTGTCTAAAATATCTTTGTGTCGCTCATAGAGTGCATCTTTTTCTGTTTGAAATCTTGCAATCTTCTCCGGTGTTGTCTCATACCCTCGTGAAACAGATTCATGATGATACATCTCAGCATACGGTGTAAAAAGGTTATAATATCCTGCTTTTGCAACACGCAAGCAAAAATCCACATCGTTGTAAGCAACTTTGAATTTTATCTCATCCATACCATCTATCTCTTTGTATAGCCGTTTTTTTATCATCAAACATGCTGCGGTTACCGCACTGAGATCTTGGATAACATTGAGCCTGTTGAAATAGCCGGGATTATTACGTGGATACATCTTATGGGAGTGTCCAGCATACCCGCCAAGACCAATGATAATCCCTGCATGTTGGATAGTGTCATCAGGATAGTAGAGTTTTGCCCCAACACACCCAATCTCTTCTCTTTGGGAGTGTTCAAGCATAGACTCAATCCAATCAGGTGAGATAATCTCAATATCGTTATTTAAAAGGAGTATATGTTCCCCTTTTGCATAAGACTCTACCGCATAGTTGTTAATCTGTGCATAGTTAAACGGAACATTGTACTCATAAAAGTGCACTCGTGAGTCCTTTTGTTCCAACTCTTTCATTGCACTAAAGGTTGTATCCTCTTCGCTGTTGTTGCTAATCCCGATAATTTCAAAGTTTTTGTAACTGCTCTTTTCTAAGATAGAGTTGATGCTCATACGAAGTAGTTCCGGCTTATCTTTAAAAGGGATAATAATGCTGACAAGCGGCTCATCTTTGATGGTATATTTCACATGAAAATAGTGATCCATATTACCAAGTAAAACCTCACCATCAACGCCTCTTCTTTGCAGGGTTTCTTCTAAAAGTTCTCTACCTCGCTCAAGTGCTTCAGGTTTTGCTTTGCTATTGAGGCTAGTAGAGCTCTCAAGCATTCTCCAATGATAGAGCACTTTTTGGATATGCTCAACTTTATTGGCTTTTTCTGTCAAGCGTAAAAAGAGCTCATAATCCTGTGCTCCGTCATATTTTGGATTGAAATGACCAACACTATCTAAAAGTGAACGTTTAAAACAGCTCAGGTGTGTAATGTAGTTATGTGAGAGGAGTAAATCTGGTGAAAAATCGGGTTTAAAGTGTGGGTTAATATACTCCTCATCGGGTGAGATAAAATCCTCATCACTATAGATAAATTCAGCATCTGTTTGGTTTATTCGCTTCACCACTTCGTAGAGTGCATCGGGTGTAATCTCATCATCGTTATCCATCAGGACAATATACTCCCCCTCTGCAAGTTCTAAAGCAGCATTGGAAGCACCCGAGATGTTAAGATTTTCTTTTAAAAATGTAGTTTTCACCTTTGGGTTGTTGAGTTGTTGCAAAAACTCCACCGTTTTGTTGTTGGTGCTTTTATCATCTGCAATACACAACTCCCAATTTTCATACCACTGTGCTTCAACAGAATCTATCGCTTTTTCTAACCACTTTGGTGCAACATTATAAACAGGCATAATAAGGGAGATAAGCGGTTTTTTCTCAAACAGTTGGATTTCAGTTTGGATAGAATTACTGAAACTTGGTTGTGTATAGGTGTATTTTTTTTGATTTTTATTCGATTGCTCTTTGCGATTGAGCTGAGTTGGAAGCTGTGTTGCCTTCATCCCAGGAATACATCTTTTTATAAAGTTCTTTATCCGATTGCCAAGCTGGAAATATTCGATTTGTTTGTCTCTTAGCTCTATAACACTTTGTGCATATTCTAGTGCTTCACCCGCTTCATCAAGCTGAACAAACACTTTTTGTAAAGATTTAATCTCCTCAGCAAGATGGTCTACATGAGCCTCAAGCTGCTGATTATGTTCCTCTTTTATCCTAATATGCTCCGCAATAGGGGTGTTTATCTGCATATATTGATTTTTTTGAAAATAAAATCCCCTATTCATCACATAACTGTCTATAAAATGACGTTCCATCTTGTCATAGAGTGGTGCATGTTCAAATGTTAGCTCGAGGGATTGCTGTATCTTTTTTGGAAGGAGATTGTATGTTCTGTAGATAATGTACTCAAAAGGGATATTAAGAGTAAAAGTCCACTCATAATCGATAAAATAGATTTTCTCTTCACCACTTACTTCTATGAGGTTGGAGAGAATCATATCGAGGTTACACACACCGTCAAAACAGCGTTGACCATCAAAAATAGAGTAGTCCATATCACCAAAAAGTTGCTTCCACTCATCATTTATCATACTCTTATGGTCAAACTGGGTGAGTTTGAAACTTTTTTCCAAAAGAGCTGTGTATTGGGAGAAAAGCTCTTTGATTTTTTCTGGATTTGCTTGTGCTTGAACAAAACGTTGCTCAAAACTCTCACCCTCTAAAAATCTAAAAACTATGTTCTTCTCATCATCTTGAAGAATCGTAACAGGCACTAAACCCTCTTGTGTGTGTTTTTGTAGCAGTTGAAAGCTTTGTTTCATCTTTTGGATATGGGGTATCGCTTCTGTAGTAAGAGCCTCTTTTTTGACATATTTGTTGCCATTATCTTCATAAATGGTTGTTCTAACCTGAAATGCTCTGTTTCGCTCACTGTTGTTTTTTATATACAATACTTTCATCTATTCCCCACATATTACAAGAAAAGAGTTTGCAAAAAACTCAAATTGGTCATTTTCAATTACACCGGCAAATGCTTGACTTTCATCGAAAAGTGTGTAGCGATCATAGTCAAAGTTTGGGGCTGGAGCTAACTCTGTTGCTGTTGATGGGAGGTTATGTTCTGAGTATATCTCCATAGGCATCTTATAATCAGGATGTGGGTAGTACCACTCCTGCACAGGGTAGCCGCTTCTTTTGAGCAAATCAGTAAGCTCTTTTTTCCCAAACGTTCTGACACTATCCGTTTCTTGGTAGCCTGTTATCCCATCAAACGCTTTCGAGGTATGATCCTCTCTTGCCCCTGCAAAATACTTCATCCCAAATCTATTCTCAATCGCTACAAAAAGTTTACCACCTGGCTTGAGGTATGTTTTAATCTGCTTGAGAAAATCAGCATAAGGATCATTTGTATCTGTAAAAGAGCCGGCATATTCTAAAACACCGTTGAGGGTGATGTAGTCAAATTTCTCCTCAAACTCTATATCGTTGAGGTTTCCGACAAAAATTTCAAGATTATCATATTTTTTATGGCGTTCATAGAGGATACTTGCGCGTCTTTTTGAGAGCTCTACTGTTTTAACCTCGGCAATATTTTCACACAAAGCACTTGTGATGGCACCACACCCTCCGCCAATCTCTAAGCAGTTGGTATTACGCTCAAAAGGGTACCAGTTAATGATATTTTGTCTTATTGGGGAGAGATGATAGAGGATAGGCCAACGGGTGTCTTGTGCTAAAATCGCATCAAAATTATCTGTTTGTTTTACAATCTCAAGGAGTTCATCCTCTGTATCACCATCGCTATAGCCATCAACACCATTATAATAATCTAAGTTAAATTTTGCACCCATATACCATACTTAATTTTTTGTGAATTATACTCAAACTATCATTAAAGCTAACTTCTAAACTCATTGAGTTTTTCTTGGAGGGATTTTGCTACCTCAACGAGGTGTTGTAGGTCATCTTCAATACTTGTTGCACTCGTTTCATTGGCGCTTGAGAGTGCCTCTATCTTTGCTATATCATCAATAATCTCTTGAATCTTCTCACCCATCTTCAAAGTATCTTGTTGTGATCTTATTGCCACCTCCGAGGAGAGTGAGATTGCTTCGCTTGTAAGATCAATTTTTTGATTGACATCTTCTGAAATATTAGAGAGTGTTTCTATATTTTGAGCATTAGTGGTCATTTTATCACTTACATCGTTGATAGATTGCACGATTGTACTTACACTCATGTCAATCTCTGAGAGTGATTTTTGTGTACGCTCTGCAAGTTTTCTCACCTCATCTGCTACAACAGCAAACCCACGTCCATGCTCCCCTGCGCGTGCTGCTTCGATAGCGGCATTGAGTGCAAGTAAATTGGTTTGTTCTGCTATGTCCTTGATAACATTAAGCACATCTTTAACTTGATCTGCATTGTTCTTAAGACCTGTAAGCTCATCAGAGAGTTGTGTTTCAGTCTCAACAAAATTACTTACCTCTTGGGAAAGTGTTTGCAGTGATGCCTGTGCTGTTGCAAGCTCTTCGTTTGCCATCTCAACGTTCTCTTGCGTCTTTTGTGTAGCTGCAAGGGATGCCGTAAGGCTTGATTTTACCATCTCTCCTTTCGTTGTTGTCTGTGACACAATCTCTTTTTCTTGTTGTGTTCCTTTACGGATGACATGACTTGCAAGTTCTATCTCTGAAGATATTTCAATATTTTTCTCGCCTATATGCTTCACGGTATTAATCGTTTCTTGAATCATGGCAATAAACTTGTTAACCTCTACTGCCGTATCCCCAAATTCATTGCCCTCTTTATGTGCAAGGCGACGTGTTAGGTCTTTTTCTCCACTCACAAGATCGGCAATACGCTCCTTGAGATTCGTAAGAGGAGTAAATATCTCTTTGGCAAAAAAGATAGTTGCAAGAATTGCAAAAAGGATACCCGCGATAATAAGAGAGATGATAAGTGTTGTATTTGTTGATGCAATATCAGCATCATTCTGATCGAGTGAGATAACAAGATCCATAGCACCTAAAACATAACCAACTTGAGCGTTGTAATGGCAACTAAGGCATCTCTTCTCTGCAACCATAGGTTTGAGCATGCGGATAGTATGGTGCTCATTGGATGTTTTTTCAATGATTTTTGTACTTTTATTGGTAAGAACATCTCTCACAAGTGGGTCTGTTGTAAATTTTTCATCTGGTGCATACACTTCAATAACTGCATGAGATTTAAATATATTGAGTGAGTCAATCCCGTCAATTTGGCGTGCTTTGTGAAAGGTCTCCTCCACAATAGCAGGATCACCAAGCATCATACTCCCAGTCATTGTCTGAAAAATCGATTCACTGAGCATTAAAAGAGATTTTTTGGTTGTTTGGTTGGAGAGTTGTTGCAGGGTGGATGAGAGGTAGTAGCTAATACCAAAAAGTCCTAGGATACTTAAAGAGGCTATAGAAAAAATAACTTTTGACTTTACTGAACGAAACATTATAAACCTTTTATAATAGTTTTATCTTCTAAAAAAGTAATTATATCATAAGTGTAAGAATATGACTATAAGGTAAGGTGAGTGTAAATGCTTCTTCGAGGGAGAGTTTTTTGATGTTTTTAAGTATGATTTTGATAACACCACTATGGGTGACAACCAACACATTCTCTGCATCTGTTTTTAAAATGGTATGATTAAAGTAGTCCATCACACGCGATTCAAAATCATTGATTGATTCACCATCTAGTGCATTAACCCATTGGGTAAAGTTTTCATACCTGATGCCAGTTGCCTCAATCTGCCCAAAATTCATCCCCTCATGAACTCCCCACGATTTTTCTCTGAGCTGTGTCGAGAGAGTTACTTTTGTACGGGGTGAGAGTTGTTTGAGGGTTTGGCGTGCACGCAGTAGATCGGAGCAAAATATAGCATCAAACTTCACATCTTTGAGCTTATCTGCGAGTTTGGCAGCATCCTGCAAACCCTTTTCGGAAAGGGAGATATTGTTATGTCCGTTATAGCAGTTTTGAAAGGGTGCAACCACCTCACTGTGGCGTACAAGATACAAAGTCATAGCTACCCCTTTATAATGAGATACTCTAGCATTGCAAGCTCACTTAGTTCGATGATAAATCCATAGATGTCACCACTAAGCCCTCCAAGGCGTTTGGTGAAAAACACTCCTATCAAAAAGAGTATACCGATTGAGACAAATACCAAAGTGAAGTGATGTGTCAAAAGTATGATAGCACTTCCATACAAAAATGCAACCCCAACATGCCACAGTTGCAGCTCTTCTTTAGCAAGCTGCCCCATACCACCACCAATATAAGGGAAAAAGTAGATGGCAAGTGTAGCATTAAGACGTGAGAGCATCAGGATAATTGGAAGTGTGGCAAAACTTTGCAATGAGAAAAATGCAGAGAGTTTTACCACTAAAAAAACAAAGGTAAAAATCATCCCCATCCCTCCAATGTGGCTATCTCCCATCACTTCTAGTGCACACTCTTTTGAGACAAAAAGCCCATCAATCGTATCGCCAACACCATCTAGATGCAGTGCTCCTGTGAGGAGAATCCAGAGTGCAAAGATGATAACTGTAAGGTGTGATGAGGGGTGGTAAGGGTTTAGTTGAGAATGGATGAGAAAAAGAAGTGCACCCAAGAGCAAACCAACTACAGGGTAGAGCATCGCAGCATAGCCGTTGATACCTTTAAAAAACTGATGCACCTTAAAAAATGGGATGATAGTAAGCATAGAAAATGCAAGTGCAAACCCTTTGAAAAATTTCATTTTATCTGCACACTTATACCGGCACGTACATCATACACCTCTTTGCATGCGGTGGCAAGCTTTTGGGATATGATGCCGCTAAGATCCACAAAATCACGCACAAGTTTGTTAGTACTAATAACAGCGTTACCTACATCGTTAAGTACAAAAACGGCATCCACATTAAGTGAACATATTTGTTCTATCTGTTCTAATATCTCCTCTTTTGATTTGCCATGATGGAGCATATTATTCAGCCACATACTCACACACTCTACTAACACTGTTTTGCCTGTGAGTGTTTGGAGTGTTAGCATAAGATTGAGTGGTTCTTCAATGGTAATAAACTTCTGGGCACGCTGTTTTTTATGCAGGTCTATCCGTTTTTGCATCTCCTCGTCTATAAACTCGGTTGTTGCAAGATAATAGGGTTTTTCATTAGTAAACTCTAAGGTATATAGCTCTGCATTTTTACTTTTGCCACTTTTAATACCGCCAATGAAAAGGGCTTGCATCACATCATCCCATACATAAGCATCTCAATCGCTTTGACAATCTTATCGTTAGTGATATTGTTAGTGTTAGCATACGCAAGCGCTGCACCCGCACCAACACCCTCTTTTGCTTCCCCCTCATCATATTTTTTAAGCACCGGTATCTCGGCAGAAGCAAAGCTGAATGTTGTGTAGAGTGCATGGGGTGTGTAGCTGAGTTGTTCTAAGATAAACTTGATGTCGGAGTTTGGGTCATTTGCTACCCACGCAGTTGTTGCTAAGGTTAGATTTTTACTTTTGAGTTGCATCAGCACCTCACCACGTAGAGCATCTGCTACAAGAAGTGCTGCTGCCATCTGTGTACCACCTGCAAGTACCACATGAAACCTACGTGTTGCTTCGAGTAAAAAACCTGCTGTAAAGATGAGCATATTATCACTCACTATTGAGAGTTTTTCAAAGGTGTTCATAGTGTCATCAACAAGAGAGAGTGCTTGCGTGATTGTTGTTGTTTTAATATCATCAGGCGTGTTGAGAAAACTTGAGGAGAATTTATCTGCACAGTTGCATCCAAGGGCAAGTGCTGTTGCTGCTGCTGTGGTTGTTCCGCTTGGTGTGGACTCACCTAAGATGAGGTAGTTGCCTTGGAGCTCATACTCACGCCCAAAACGCATCCCTTTTTCAAACACATCGCGTGCAGGAATTTTAGCATTATTGGCAATATTGTCTGATGGATTGATGCCAAAACTGTGAAGATTCACTTGCTGGGGAATCACTTCAAGCCCAATGTCGAGTGTCTCAATGGTACTAAAAGGGCAGAGGTTATGCACCGCTCGGGTGATAAGTGCAGGTGTCGGCACACCGCTAGGTGTTTCTGCAATCTCCGGCATCGAAAAAAGCTTCTCAGTGGTGATAAACTCTGCATCGAGTGTGGGTGTGTAGGGGATTTTCCCCGGTATGCCCGCTTGAGTAATCCCCTCAATCTCACATGTTTTCGTTACAGAGCCGGCAAGTAAAAAATCAGCTCTTCCTTGCGGGAGAGTCTCTTCTTTATTTGTAAAGATATTAACTGTTTTCATGAAGTAGTTCCTCCATATTGTATTGCAGCAGTGAGATGGGAAAGAGAAGCCAGTTCTCACTCAGATAATCATACCCCTCACAACTCTCAAGTACAATCTTATGTGTTGCAAATTGCTCTTTTATCGTGTATGCACGCGGTGAGTAGCATAAAATGGCATCGGTATCACTTGGCACTATCTCACTAAAAAGTCCAGAGTCTTTAAGCAGTTTCATAAGTGTTTTTCGTTGTTGCGCGACACTCTCTTTGCGTGCTTGTATCTGTTCTTTATCTTGAAGGACGTGAGAGAGATATGTAAGGTCAAGTGCAGAGAGGGAGTGGGGTGGTGAGAGTTTTTTTATCGCTTTTTTATGTCCAAAAATGGCACTCAACGCTATACCGTTTGCCTCATAAAAAGGTTTAAAGTCATTGAGAATATAGAGTCGTTTGTAGTGTTTTATGTGCTCTCTTAGTGATGGTTTCATACTAAACTCAAGAGTGCTCTCATCAATGATAATCGTACATTTAAGCTGCATCCACATCTTCAAAAGTAGTTCTATCTCTTCATATTCACCCTCAGGAAGTGCTGGGTTTGCAAAAAGTACGATTGATTTTTTTGCAGGTGGGTTTTCTATGTCATCTAAACGGTTGATTTTACTGACAAACTTTTTTGCACGAAAGGCAACTTGCTCATACATCTTTGGAAGCGGCACATAAAGGTAGAGTTTTTTCTCTTTAAGTGAAC
>WFQD01000244.1 GCA_015487265.1 Sulfurimonas sp.
ATAGATAATAAGGCAAAAAATAAGAAGACTTAAAAATAAAAAATCTTTTTTCTCAAAAGCATTAGAATATAAAACAAACAAAAGAGCAAAAAGTGGTGGTAAAAAGAGATAGATACTCGATAAACTTTCATATAGCAGATAAGCAACAATATAAAAAGTTGTGCTTACAGGTTTTTGACTAATGATACTTCGTTGCATACGGGGAAATGTTTACATTTAATACAATCTGCCCAAATTTTATGTTCGGGGAGTGATTCTTTAGGGATTTCAACAAATCCAAGTCTTTGGAAAAAAGCTTGCTTATAGGTTAAACTCAGCACTCTTTTCAGTCCTAGTGCCTTAGCTTCTTTGAGTTGTTGCAGTACAAGGTTCTCTCCTATTTTACGGCCGCGTTTACTCTCTTTTATAACAAGAGAACGTATCTCTGCAAGCTCATTTGTATGAATATGTAATGCACTAAAACCAATGAGCTCTTTTGCTTCATATGCTAATGTGTAAGACCTTATATTTGTCGCAATTTCATCATCGCTTCTAAAAAGAATAACACCTGTTTCAACTTCTGAAGCAACAAGGGCTTGCATCTGAGCAATTTCTAAGAGTGTCGCTTTTTGATAATTAATCTTCATCTACTGCTTCATTTAAAATATCATAAATCGTTTGTATAATTTTTTTCGTACCGTGTTTTTTAGCACTTGAGACCATGAAGGCATGAGGAAATTCTCTGCGTAAGGCATTTTGCTCTTTTTGATTAAGTTTGTCTATTTTTGTAAAAATTTGTAAAACTACTTGATTTTCATGGATATTTTCAAATAAAAATTCACTTACTGAAGTGTCTATATCTAAATGAGGGTGTCTGCAGTCTATTAAATGAATAAAGAGTTTTATCTGTTCTCTGTGTGCAATATAATCTGTAAGATTCTTTTCCCAATCGTGCTTAATAGATTTTGAAACTTTTGCATAACCAAAACCTGGTAAATCTACAAATTTGGCAAACTTCTTTTCATTTGATTCTCGGTTGAGAAAAGTGACATCAAAGTAATTAATAAGTCTTGTTTTTCCTGGTGTCGAAGAGACTTTAGCCAAACCTTTATGGTTTGTAAGGGCATTGAGTAAGGAGCTTTTTCCTACATTGGAACGTGCCATAAAAACAACTTCATCTTGTAAATCTGAAGGAGGTGCGGCATTTATATTTGGTGCTGATGTGATAAACTTTGCATCTACAATTTCAACCATATTATTTACCTACTTTGATTGATTTGATTCATTTGCATCAGCAATATCAAAAATCATAATCACAGGTTTTGTCTCAAGTCCTTTTGCATATGCCTTTCCTTCGATGGTTTTTAAAACAACTTCATCCCCAATAATATCTTTTTTATCATCCATTTGTTGCAAATGCACATCTTTAAAAAAATGGTACTCTTTAATATCAGGGTAGTAAATTGCTTTTTGTGCCTTACCTTTATAAGATGCTTTGTTTTCTGTAATTATTTGAAAAGAGACATTCCCAACAGCTACAAATTTTTTCGGTTTGTTTTTTTTATCGACATAAACCGTAACTTCAGAGGCATTGAGCTCATCTGCATTTTTGATAATATTGACATTGCCTGTAAATACAGAAACTCCTGTATTCTCATCTGCTGTAAATTTTTGTGATGTTATTTTTAATTCACCCGCCCCTAAAAGTGAGGCGAAAGTGAGGAGTGTAAGTAGTTTTCGTTTCATTATTTCTCTCTTAATTGATAAATTGCTGTTATATTTTTTGATTTCGTTTTATTTTTTAAATTATTATAGACTAAAGATGATCCCGTTAATTTATTGTTGCCACGATAGGCAACATAAGGGTGATTTGTTTTCACTATACCTGTTATTTTGTTATAGATTGCTTCATCAGAAGAAAAATCCAAACCATCTTCCCTACTATAAACAACATCTTGAGTCAGTGTTATTATATCATTTTTATAGATACCATGGTTTGCTTTAATGTTTGCAATGTACTTTTGTGTGTTATCTGTGAAGTTTACATTCTCAATCGTATATCTATCAGCATAACGAATACCTTTTGTCCCTAAAAGAATTGAATCAAGACCAAAGGTATTGATTTCATAGATAGTAAAGGTGTTGAGCTCAAACAAAGGAACATCCACAAAAGATTGTTCTTTGATGTTGAGCGGCTTAAATACAAAAAGTATCATTGCCAAAAGTGCTGATATAATTCCAAATAGTATATTGATATTAATGTTTAGTCCTCGATCCAAATAGATAAAAATGCATCTGTTTGATGATTTTGTGTCACGAGTAAATCTATCATTTCTCGTACAGCTCCATTCCCACCATTTTTAGAAAGTACAGTATCAACAAGGGTTTTAACCTCTTTTGCACCATCATTTGGTGTGAAGCTTTGTCCTGCAATTTTCAGCATATTGTAGTCGTTTAAATCATCGCCAATAATTGCCACTTCTTTTAAGCCTATATCTAATTTTTTTAGAAGTTCAAGTAAGACTTTTCGTTTATCTCTCACCCCTTGAAAAAGATGTCCAATCCCAAGTTCTGTGACTCTTTTTTTTACTATTTCTGATTTTCTTCCCGTAATTACAGCTGCTTGATTGCCAATTTTAAGCCAGCTTGTAATGCCTAAACCATCTTTTACATTAAAGTTCTTACTCTCAACACCATCAGCAGAATAAATCAATTGACCATCGCTAAGACATCCATCAACATCAAGTACAATGAGTTTAATCATAAAACATCTTTTGTACTTGGAATACCGACACGTTTATTTTCTGCCGTTGCTCTTCTGAGTGCCACAGCAAGAGACTTAAACGCAGCCTCAATTTTGTGGTGCTTGTTTTTTCCACGTTGTTCAATAATATGCGCACTTATACGAGCATTCAGTATAAAAGCTCTAAAAAATTCTTCTACAAGTTCTGTGTCAAACTGCCCTACTTTTCCAGAAACATTAAGGTTGTATACTAAAAACGGACGGTTACTTAAATCTAAATCACAGGAGACACATGCTTCATCCATGACAACATTTGCACTGCCAAAACGCTCCATATTTTTTACAGGATATATGGCATCAGCTATAAGTGCACCAAGTACAATCCCAATATCTTCGACACTATGATGATCATCAATATGTGTATCTCCTTTACAGACAATATCTAAATCTATAAGCGAGTGTTTAGAAAAGCTCTCTAGCATATGGTCTAAAAAACCAACACCACTTTTAATATTACTTTTTCCACTGCCATTTAATTTCATAGAAATTGTAATATCTGTCTCTTTTGTTGTTCTTGTTTTTGTTATCATTTTTTATCCTCTCTTACAATAAATGCATGTTTAAAAATACTATGTGCCTTGTAGTCACGTGCTTCTTGTTCACTTTTAAACCCTTTTAAAATAACCTTAAACATGCGTCCATTCACAGTCTCTACATCTTTAATAATAGTTCTGTACCCTGCAATGTGATCATATTTCTCTTGTATTTTTAATGCACCCTCTATTTTTGAAAAAGAGGCAATTTGCAAGGAAAAATTTGTTATATTTTTCTTTTGCGGTGCTTTTTTTAACTCTTTTTTGCTCGGAATAGTTGTGCCTCCTTTATTTTCAAAACCTAATATTTCTAACTCTACAGGGGCTGTACCATGTCCAATCATATTTATTTTAGATGCTGCTGCTTTTGAGAGATCAATAATTCTCGTTTGCACAAAAGGACCTCTGTCATTAATGCGAACAACAGTACTTTTACCATTTCTCAAATTTGTGACTTTGACAATTGTGTTCATTGGTAAGGTTTTGTGTGCGGCTGTCATTGCCCACATATTGTAGCGTTCACCATTGGAAGTTAACTTTCCATGAAACTTTGGACCATACCAGCTCGCATTGCCTCTAAATCGATCACCAACAGAGACCGTTGTTGGATGGTAACGAACACCTCTCACCACATAAGGCTTCATCGTTGGATGAGAATAGACTTTTTTACTTTTTTGTGGTGCATAGTCCTGTTTGTTCGCCGAATAAGTTTGCGATGCATGAGAATTGTAATCTCTGTATGCATAATGTCTTGTCGTACTACAAGCAGAGAACAGAAGTACAATCAACAATAAAAAGAAATTTTTACTCTGCACATTTTATCCTTTAAATGTTTTTGTTTTAATAGGAATAATTAATTTTTGTCTTAAACGCAACCTACTTGTATGGAGCTTGTTAAAATCCATAATCATTCGGTAGGAAACACCATATTTTTTCCCTATACGTGAAAGGTTGTCTCCATGTTTTACAATGTATATTTTATAAATATTTTGAATCGATTGTTTATGGTACTTCTCTTTAAAATCTAAAAGTTTCTCATAAGGAATATAGAGAGTGTAATTTTTTTTATAAGGAGGTACAAAATCATAACGTAAATGTCTGTTGAGCTTTTGTAGCTCTTTTAAGGGCATGCTGATAAGTTTAGCAACTCTTTGCAGCGATTCGCCTCCTGGGACTTTTACCGAAGCTACAAAACTCGCATTGGCACGGTTGAGTAAGTATCCATATTCACTTGATTGTAAAAACTCTTCATCTGTTCCAATCAGAGCTAACGCAATAATTTTTCTAATATACAACCTACTCTCTTTTGGAATATACTTTTTCTTTGTATCAAGCAACACTGAGAGTTCATCACTTTGGGCTTCTCTTATTGCACGGTTGAGTTTTCCTTCTCCACAATTATAGGCTATCGCGGCTAAATACCATTTATGAAATCGTTTATGGAGGGCACTTAAGTATTTCGCTGCAGCTTGGGTTGATTTAATAATATCTCGCCTCTCATCAACATAATCATCAATTTTGAGATGATAATGTCTTCCAGTCGCTGGCATAAACTGCCATAATCCAGAAGCTTTTTTATGAGAGAATGCTTTGATTTTAAAGTTTGATTCTGTCATTGCCAAGTATAAAAACTCTTGAGGCACATCATATTTTGCTAAAATACTTTTAATTGCAGGAATATAGAGATACGCATCTTCCATCGCATCAAAAAAATGGTGTTCTTTATGCAAATCGCATGCTTTTTTTCTCATATCATTCATTACAGGGTCATATAAAAATATTGGCTGAATATCAAATGATTCTAACAAAGAGAGTTCTTTTTTAAGATTAGATTGATGTGTTAAATTTGCACTCAAAGATAATGATAATAGCAACAAAAAAATGTGTTTCAACATAAAATGATTTTCTTTATAATAAATTTGAATTATTTTATCTAAAAATGCTTTAAAGAGTATTGTAAATATTTTGTAGATTTCTAAAACTGTTTAATACTAAAAAATATTAAACAGTTTAGAAGCATTTTTTGTTGTACTTTGATGAATATTTTCCAAGGGAAGTTCTAAAAGTTCAGACATTTTTTGTGCTACCAATGTTGTATAAAGTGGCTCATTGCGTTTTCCTCTATGTGGTGTAGGTGTCAGGTATGGACCATCTGTCTCTATAATTAATTTTTCTTGAGGTATTTTTGGAAGTACATTGACTAATTTTTTTGCATTTTTAAAAGTAAGTACACCCCCTATGCCAAAGTAGAAATTTTCATTTGCTAAAGCAAGTAACTCTTCATCTGCATTAAAGCAGTGAAGTACTCCCCCAACCTCTCCTGCATTTGCCTCAAACATCAATACTTTGGCATCTCGGGAAGCATCTCTAATATGGACAATGAGAGGTTTTTTGTATTTTTTAGCAAGTGCTATTTGTGCATGAAAAACTCGTTTTTGTTCCTGCTTTTCAAGTTCTTTTTCTTCATCCGAACCTTCAAGTCGAAAATAATCTAAGCCACACTCTCCAATGGCAACACATTTTTCATGATACACATACTTTTCAAAATCAAGTGTATCAAACTGAGCTTTGTCATAAGGGTGAACACCCACTGCAAAAAAGACATCCTCATGTGCCTCCGCAATGGCAATGGCTCGAGGAAGTGTTGAAGCATCTGCGCCAGGGATTATAAACCTTTGTACCCCACCCTCTCTTGCACGGCTTAGTACATCATCTAAATCATCTATATACCTTTCATCATCAAGATGAATATGTGTATCTACTATCATTGGTTTGCCTCTAAAAGTTCTTGAGCAAATTTTTTCGCTTCTTCTGAAATGTTTTCACCGCTTATGATTCTTGCTATTTCAGAAACTCTCTCTTGAAAATTTAACTCTTTTGTTTTTGAAATAGTACCATCTTTATAGACTAAAAAGTGCTGATTTCCCATAGATGTGAGCTGTGGTTGATGAGAAATAACAAAAATCTGAAAATGTTTCGAAAGTTTACGGAGTACTTTGGCCACACTCATAGACTCTTCACCACTTAAGTTTGCATCTATTTCATCAAGCATAAGTACACCACCATTTTTGCTCATAAACTCCGATTTTAAAGCAAGTACAGCTAAACGCAAACGATTGAATTCCCCTGTACTGATTTTATTTAATGGTGTTGCATTTAATTCTATGCTGAGTTCATCACATCCTAAAGGACTCAGAGAAATATTTTTTAAACATAATTGTGCCTCTCGAAGATAAAGGCTCTGAAGGTAAGTATTTAAAGCTTTTTCAAAAGCAGGTAACTCTTTTTTACGTAGAGTGGTCAAGTCTTTGGCTAAATTCTGAATGTTTTTTTGAAGTTCTGTGTACTTTTCTTCTAAATCACTCTTTTCTATCATTATATTTTCATATTTGGCAAGTTCTATCTCTTTTTGCTTTTTATATGCAAGTGCTTCGGCGATACTTCCATACCTGCGTTTGAGCCCACTTAAATCTTCTATGCGATTAAGTACTTCTTCTACATCTATCTCATCGAGTGCAGAAAATTTTTCTGTTGCTGTGTCAAAATGTGCACGAAGTTCATTCATAGCATCATCAAAAAATGAACTCTCTATATCTAAACTTTCTAAAGCAGATGAAACAAGATGCTCACTATGGAATATCTCCATTGCCATCTCTAAAGATTCTAGTACTTTTTCTTTACGAGAGAGTTCTTTTTTTATAAGAGACAATTCTTCATCTTCCCCTTCAGTAGGGTTAATAT
>WFQD01000245.1 GCA_015487265.1 Sulfurimonas sp.
GCGGTAATTATTACCTTGATTATTTAAGTTCAACACGTTGTATGCTTGTATGGTTTAAAAGGGATAGTTTACCAATTAGAAGTTTTGCTGATTGTGAGATTGCATGGACATCATTTAATAGAAACAGTATGGTCTTTAATTGTAGATGGGATGGTTTTATAAGAGATAGTAAGGAGAAAAGATGGGGACATCCGACACAAAAAGCTCTGGAAGTTTTTAAGTGGTGTATAAATGAATTTACAAATGAAAATGATATAATTTTAGATCCGTTCGTAGGTTCTGGGACAACAGCTGAAGCATGTGAAAAATTAAATAGAAGATGGATAGCAATTGAAATAGACTTAGAATATTGCAAAATTGTAAAACAAAGATTAATGGAGGTATTAAAATGACAGCAGATTTATCATCATTACTTCAACAGTATATAGGATTAAAAATTATCAAATGTAAAGGTTATCATCCAAATTATAATCAGAGCAAAACAAACTATAAAATTGCTAAACAACCAATAAAAAGTTGGACTGATGCAGAAATATTTACAGAAGATAAAATGGAAAAGTATGAAAGATGGATAAAAGACGGTGGATGGATAGGATTGGTTATTCCAGAAGGTTTAGTTGTTCTTGATATTGAATTTGATGATGAAAATATGTTTAGATGGTTATTAAAACAGTTTCCTATGAATTGTATTATACATAAGTCTAATAATGGTATTCATGCAATATTTAAAAATGATGAAAAACTAAATATAAGAGCAAATACACAAATAATATCAAAATCTGGAATTTTCATATCATCATACAAAATTGGTAATAAAGGATACATAATTGTAGCTCCTTCAAATAATAGATATTGGGAAAACGAATTAGACTTTGAAAATGTTGATACTATCTCTGAATTTTTTGCTCCAATAGATATGAATAATATTGATGAAATACTTATGGCTATTGCTTATAGGATTGGTTTTTGGTATGAAAATGAACAATTAAATGGTTATGAAGATATTGATTGTGCTTTTGGTGGTTTTTTGGTTGAAAAGGGTATAGATAAAGAGAAATTTTTTGATGTTTTCTATAATATTTATGGTGATGAATATGATGAAAAACAAACAGAATATGCATATAAAAGGGCATTAGAAAGGTTATCAACGGGAGAACCACTAAGAAAATCAGGAAGTTTTATAATGAGAGTTAAGGAACAATTAGATGATAAAGTTTTGTTGCAATTATTACATAGATTTGAAACATTAATGGGAAAAATTTATACAAAACAACAACAAAAACAAACTATAAATATAGCAGAATTGGGAATAGGTAAAAAGATAGGAGAGATATTAAAAAGTCAAAGAAAAATGGTTGATTGGATAGCACCTTCATTTATAGCAAAAAATTATCTTATGACAATTGCTGGAAAACCAAAAGTTGGAAAAACCTATTTAATACTTGATATAATGAAACATATAGCTCAGGGAAAAGAACTTTTTAATAATACAATTCCAACAAAAAAATCAAAATGCTTAATGTTTGAGGGCGAGTTACCACTTGATGGTCTAATAAAGAGACTGAAGATGATGATTAGTGAATATGATGATATAGATGAAATATATAGCAATATTACAATTATACATAAACATGAATTACAGAATAAAGGATATGAACTTGATTTATTTACAGAAGATGGAAAAGAATTATTTGAAAATATATTACATCATTATACTCCAGATTTTGTTGTTATAGATAGCCTGTCAGCTTTTCATACAGCAACAGAAGAAAGCTCATCAGAAATGAAAGATGTTATGTTATTTTTAAATTCAATAGCTGTTAAATATAACTGTGCAATAGTAAATATACATCATTTAAGAAAAAGTCAAAATACAAATGAAGATAAAGATATAGATATTGATGACATAGCTGGTTCAAATACTATCTCAAGATTTTCAGCATTTCTGTATGGTGTTAAAAGATATAAAAAAGAAACATCGTTATATAATACTGTGATGAAAGATGTTGGAAGCTGGTATGAAGTTATTAAGAGTGTTAAATGGAAGTTAAATTTTAGAAACGGTAAAGAAATATTAGATTATACAGAAATTGATAAATTATCTCTACAACCTTATTATTTTGCTGAATTTTTTTACAAAAAAAGTATTGATTTATATGGTTTCCCTGATTTTGATTATATAAAACTTCAAATGAATAAATATTTTGAATTAGATGAATCAAGTGTTGATTAT